>JABMNB010000662.1 GCA_013205335.1 Rhodospirillales bacterium | reverse complement strand
TGATCGCCTATTGCGTCAACGAAAAGAGATTGTTAATATCCAATCCCATTAATTCAAGGACTTAGCCACCCCATGTATCTCGATCCCATCCGACTGCGCATCCTGAAGCTGGTCGACCAGCGCGGCAGCAACCTCAAGCAAGTCTCTCTGGCGCTTGGGAAAAACGCCGCCTACGCGCACCAGTACATCTATCGCGGCACGCCGAAGGTGCTGCCCGAGGATGTCCGCGAGGCACTAGCCGAATTCCTGGGCGTTGAGGGCGCCGAGCTGCGCCATGCCGAGGTACCGGCGCGCAAGCCCCGTAGCGACACCGAGCCGGAGGTGCCGGACGGTCCCCGCCGACGGCACGGCAAACCACTGGCCGAAGGCTTCTCCGCCGTGTCGGAGATCGATGTACGGGCGTCTGCGGGCCCTGGTGCCATCAACGACGGGCTCGAGGAATTGAAGGGGACCTGGCTCTTCCCCGATCCCGTCATCCGTCACGAGTTCCGGGCCCGCGCCCAGGACCTTCACATCGTGACCATCGACGGCGACTCGATGGAGCCCCTGCTCTCCTCTGGCGACCGCATCCTGGTCGACACCAGCCAGCGCGTGCCGGTGCCGCCCGGCATCTTCGTCATCTGGGACGGCATGGGCATCGTGGCCAAGCGCATCGAGCATGTGCCCCACTCCGAGCCGCCCAAGATCGTCATCAAATCGATCAACCCCGAATACCAGACCTACGAGCGGGACGGCGAGGAAGTGAATATCATCGGCCGCGTGATCTGGGCGGCTAAGCGGTTGTGAGCGATCGAATGACGCCCGAACAGATTCTTCGTGAAAAGCTCCGCAAAATCGAAGCGCTCTTCGGGGGCGCCGCCACTGCGGGTGAAAAAGCTGCAGCCGAGGCCGCGGCCGATCGGATTCGCGCCCGTTTGCGCAAAGCAACCAGTAGCGAAAAGATCGAAGAAGTCCGCTTCTCCGTACCTGACATCTGGTCGCGGCAACTGTTTATCGCCCTGTGCCGCCGTTACGGGCTTACCCCGTTTCGATATCGCCGAATGCACCGGCAAACCCTTATAGTTAAAGGCCCGCGGAGCTTCATCGACCAGACCCTGTGGCCGGAGTTTCAAGATCTGAGTGCCGCGCTTTCCGCCTATCTCTCCGAAATCACCGAGAAGCTGATCCGTGAAGAGGTGCACGGCGAGACATCTGACGCCGAAGAACGGGATGAGCCGAAGCGGTTGGCAAAATGAAAGCGCGCGCCTTGTTCCTACTCACAGTTGCGCTGTTGAGCCTGCCCGCGCTGGCCGCGGAGCCCCTGGTGGGAACAGCCACCGTCGTTGACGGCGACACCATCGAAATACACGGCCAACGAATCCGCTTCCACGGCATCGACGCGCCGGAAAGCCGGCAGGAATGCTCTCGGCCCGACGGTGCAACATGGCGCTGCGGCCAAGAGGCGGCATTGGCCTTGTCCGACAGAATCGGTCGTTCTGTCGTTCGCTGCGATGTTCGGGGCAGTGATCGCTATGGCCGTATCATCTCCGTCTGCTTCAAGGGCACCGAGGATCTCAATCGCTGGATGGTCGCGAGCGGCTGGGCTGTCGCCTATCGCAAGTACTCGCTCGACTACGTGGCCGATGAGGAGCGCGCGCATGCGGCCAAGGTCGGCATCTGGTCCGGAACATTCGCGATGCCGTGGGACTGGCGGTCGCAAAAGCAGCAACGATGAAGTCGCAACAGGAACCCTCTGCCCAGGAAGTCCTGGCAGGCCTTGTCGAGCGGGTCACGTTCCACAATGGCGAGAATGGCTTCTGCGTCCTCAGGCTCAAGGCTCGTGGACATCGCGACCTGATCACGGTTATCGGTCACGCCGCCATCATCTCCCCCGGAGAATGGGTCACCGCCTCGGGCGACTGGGTCAACGATCACACCCATGGCCAACAGTTCAAGGCGCGCTTCATGCGCACGTCGGCCCCGACCTCGATCGACGGCATCGAGAAGTACCTGGGCTCGGGAATGATCCGTGGGATCGGACCGGTCTACGCCAAGA
>JABMNB010000661.1 GCA_013205335.1 Rhodospirillales bacterium | reverse complement strand
GGCCGGCAGGCCGCGTCTCGAAGGATGGGCAACACGCTCGTTGGTCGGTCGGATGGCGCGAAGAAAAAAGGGCGACAAGGTCGACGGCTGGATCGTGCTCGACAAGCCGGTCGGTCTTGGCTCGACGCCGGCGGTCAGTCGTGTACGGCGTCTGTTCGGCGCCCAGAAGGCGGGACATGGCGGCACGCTCGATCCGCTGGCGAGCGGAATTCTTCCGATTGCGCTCGGCGAGGCGACCAAGACGGTGCCGTTCATCATGGACGCCCGCAAGGAATACCGGTTCACCCTGCGTTTCGGCGAAGCCCGCTCGACCGAGGATGCCGAGGGCGAGGTGACGGCAACTAGTGATGTGCGGCCGGCGGATGCCGCGATCGGCGCGGCCCTGGCGGGCTTCCTTGGAGAGATCGAGCAGATCCCGCCGGCCTTCTCCGCCCTGAAAATCGACGGGCGGCGCGCCTATGATCTCGCCCGGGCCGGCGAAACCGTGGAACTGAAGTCGCGGCGGGTCCGGATCGAGGGGCTGGAGTTCGTCGGCCGGCCCGACGAGGACCACGCAGATTTCGTGGTCCAGTGCGGCAAGGGCACCTATATCCGGTCTCTCGGACGCGATCTGGCCCTGGCGCTCGGGACCGTCGGACATCTGTCGGCCCTGCGCCGGACGGTTGTGGGACCGTTCCGGGAAGAGGGGTCCATTTCGCTTTCCAAACTGGAGGCCCTCGGGCATATTCCCGCGCTCTTCGGGGCCTTGGCTCCCGTTGCGACCGCGCTGGACGACATCCCGGCGCTGGCCATGACGGAAGCCCAAGCGGACCGGTTGCGCCAAGGCCAACCTGTTCTCTTGACCCGGGACGCACCTCCGTCCGGCGCACTCGTTCGCGCCGAGGTCGGCAGCAGGCTCGTGGCGCTGGTCCGTTCGGACGGCGCCGCTCTCCAGCCGGTGCGCGTGTTCAACCTTTAGTTTCAGGAGATGACCGATGTCGATTGCAGCCGACCGCAAGGCGGAGCTGATCAAATCGTATGCCCAGGGTGAAGGCGACACAGGTTCGCCGGAAGTCCAGGTGGCGATCCTCAGCGAGCGTATTTCCAACCTCACCGAGCACTTCAAGGGCCACGCGAAGGACCACCATTCGCGCCGTGGTCTGTTGAAGATGGTCGGCCAGCGTCGCCGCCTGCTCGACTACCTCAAGTCGCGAGACAACAAGCGCTACGCCACGTTGATCGAGCGTCTGGGTCTGCGTCGTTGATCCTTCGGCCCCATCCTCGTGATGGGGCCTTTTCGCGTCGCGTCGCCCGGTCCCCGTGAGTTCGGCCGGCTGACGTGACATCGCAGTAACCGGGAAGGCAGGGGCGAGAGCAAACGCCTGGCCCGGTCCTGTCGGCGCAAGGGCGCCGATGGGCGGTCGCAGCCAAACGGGGGCAGGCGACCGTGATGGAAAGGATGAATGAGATGTTTGAAGTTTTTCGCAAGGAAGTTGAATGGGCCGGGCGCAAGCTCGTGCTGGAGACCGGCAAGATCGCGCGCCAGGCCGACGGTGCCGTGATGGCGAGCTACGGCGGCACCACGGTGCTGGCCGCCGTCGTGTTCGAGAAGAAGCCGAAGCCCGGCCTCGATTTCTTCCCGCTGACCGTGAACTACCAGGAGAAGGCCTTCGCGGCGGGCAAGATCCCCGGCGGCTTCTTCAAGCGTGAGGGCCGTCCGAGCGAGAAGGAGATCCTGACCTCGCGCCTGATCGATCGCCCGATCCGCCCGCTGTTCCACGAAGGCTATCGCAACGAGACGCTGGTCGTCGTCACGACGCTGGCCCACGATCTCGAGAACGATCCCGACATCCTGGCGATGATCGCCACGTCGGCCGCGCTCACGATCTCCGGCGTGCCCTTCATGGGCCCGATCGGCGGCGCCCGCGTCGGCTACATCGACGGCAAGTTCGTCGTGAACCCGACCAAGGTCCAGCTCGAGACGAGCACGCTCGATCTCGTCGTCGCCGGCACCAAGGAAGGCGTGCTGATGGTCGAGTCGGAAGCCAAGGAGCTTTCCGAGGACATCATGCTGGCCGCCGTCATGGAAGCTCATCGCTCGTTCCAGCCGGTGATCGACGCGATCATCCAGCTCGCCGAGCATTGCGCCAAGGAGCCGCTGCCGCTCACCGATCCGTCGGAAGCATCGAAGACCGTGGCGGCCAAGCTCAAGGCCGAGATGCGCGGCAAGCTCGTCGAGGCGTTCGCCGAGACCCAGAAGCAGGCTCGCCAGGCCAAGATCGGCGCGGTGAAGACCGAAGCCAAGAAGCTGTTCGAGGGCGATGACGCGGCTCTGGCCGCCTTCGGCGAGCAGTTCGGCAACCTCGAGGCCGACGTCGTGCGCACCGCCATCCTCGACACCGGCAAGCGCATCGACGGCCGCGACACCAAGACCGTCCGTCCGATCGCGGCCGAAGTCGGCATCCTGCCGCGCGCCCACGGCTCCTCGCTGTTCACCCGCGGCGAGACGCAGGCGCTGGTCGTTGCCACGCTGGGCACCGGCCAGGACGAGCAGATCATCGACGCGCTCGAGGGCGAGTATCGCGAACACTTCATGCTGCACTACAACTTCCCTCCCTACTCGGTGGGTGAAGTGCGCCGCATGGGTTCGCCCGGCCGCCGCGAGATCGGCCACGGCAAGCTCGCCTTCCGCGCGCTGCGCCCGATGCTGCCGTCGAAGGACAAGTTCCCCTACACGATCCGCATCGTGTCGGAGATCACCGAGTCGAACGGCTCCTCGTCGATGGCAACGGTCTGCGGCGGCTCGCTGTCGCTGATGGATGCCGGCGTGCCGATGGAGCGTCCGGTGGCGGGCATCGCCATGGGCCTGATCAAGGAAGGCGAGCGTTTCGCCGTCCTGTCCGACATCCTGGGCGACGAGGATCACCTCGGCGACATGGACTTCAAGGTTGCCGGTACCACCAACGGCATCACCGCGCTGCAGAT
>JABMNB010000660.1 GCA_013205335.1 Rhodospirillales bacterium | reverse complement strand
GAGTGGAATGAAGACTTGGGAGGCCACGGCTTCGATGATGTGCAGAATCAGGTCGCGCCCGTCGCTTGTGGCGGTGATGTCGAGGAAAGTGAGTTCGTCGGCGCCGGCGGCATCGTAGATGCGCGCCTGCTCGACCGGATCGCCGGCGTCGCGCAGGCCCACGAACTGCACGCCTTTCACGACCCGGCCGTCCTTGACGTCGAGGCAGGGGATGATGCGAACCTTCAGCACGGCCCGCTACTCGCCCTTCAGCACGCGGATCGCGTCGGGCACCGTCACGCGACCGTCATAGAGCGCGCGACCGACGATGGCGCCGACGATGCCGAACTCTTCGGTCGGTCGAAGCTCGCGCAGGTCGTCGAGCGAGCTGACGCCACCCGAGGCGATGACCGGCGTGGTCAGATGCTGGGCGAGCGTCACCGTGGCGTCGACATTGACGCCGCCCATGGCGCCGTCGCGGTCGATGTCGGTGTAGATGATGGCCGAGACACCGGCATCCTCGAAGCGCAGCGCGAGATCGAGCGCGCGCACCGTGCTCTGCCGGGTCCAGCCGTCGACCGCGACCATGCCCTCGCGGGCGTCGATGCCGACCGCCACCTGGCCCGGCCACTGCTTGCAGGCGGCCTTCACCAGCCCCGGCTCCTTGACCGCGATGGTGCCCAGGATCACCCGCTTCACGCCGGCCTCGAACCACTGCGAGATGCTCTCGATGGTGCGGATGCCGCCGCCCAGCTGGGTCGGCACGTCGATTTCCTTGAGGATGCTCTCGACCGCCGCCCGGTTGACCGGATGGCCCTCGACGGCGCCGTTGAGGTCGACCAGATGCAGCCACTCGCAGCCGGCATTGGCAAACGCCTTGGCCTGGGCAGCCGGGCTGTCGTTGAACACCGTGGCACGCTGCATGTCGCCACGCAGCAGGCGCACGCACTTGCCGTCCTTGAGGTCGATGGCGGGGAAAAGGATCATGGCGGCGCGGCTTTAGCGCGTTGCGGGCAGGGACGCCACCCCCCGATCCTCTCCCTTGGACGATCCGCGCCGTCAGCCTCTGCCGATGCCTAGAATCCCGCCGATCAGGCGGCCGACGTGAAATTTCGTCCATATGTCCGCCGCGGAAAAGCCGGGACGCGCCTGCATGGTGCGCCAATAGCGCGCGAGCGCCGGCCGCCTGGGAATCTCGGCGCCGAGACCGGCGAATTCCATGCGTCCGAGAAACACCGTCCAGACCACATCGGCGACGCCGTAGGCCGGGGGCACCAGCACCGTACGGCCATCGCCCAGCGTCTGCTCGAGCCGGTCCATGAAGCCGATGGCCTCAGTGCGACGCCGCTCCGAAAGCTTCACGACGGCGTCCGGCTCGAAGGTCTTGACGCGCTCGGCGAAGACCGCGGCGCGCGCCTCGTAGATGGAAGCGAGGTCGGGATTTCGGGCGGCATGCGCGAGGAGTTGGCGGCGGGTCGCTTCGAGTCGCTTCGGGATCATGATCCGCGCCAGCGGATTGCGGGCGAGAATTCCGCCGAAGGTCAGTTCCTCGATCGGATAGCCGTAGTGGAGGTCGACCCAGCTCTTCGTCTCGGGGTCGGGCGGGGCGCCCAGCGCATATTCGGCGATGTCACGGCTCTGGACGAGGATGCGATCGGCCAGCACCAGCGTCGGCACGGTCATGCCCGGATTGATCCGCACGTAGTCCGGCTGCTGCTGGCCCAGCCGGAAATGGATGTCGACGAAGACGCGCTCGCAGGCGATGCCGCCCTCTGCGAGCGCGAGGCGCGCGATCATCGAATAGTAGGAGGACGGCGTATGATAGAGGCGGGGTTTTGCTCCGGAGAGCTTGGCGGACTCTGTCATGACCGTTCATCAGGCAGGAGGGAGCGGCGAACTGTGCAGGATGCCTGCGGCGCGCACAACCGCGCGGCAAGGCTTCGCCGCTTTGCTCCTGGGCCATTTTCTTTTCGGGCCGGCCGACGCTAATCTCCGTCCATGACCCGTTACACACCCGATCTGCTGGCCGGCGACATGGCCGATCTCACCGCCATCCGTCGCGACATCCATCGTCATCCCGAGACCGCCTTCGAGGAGGAGCGGACCGCGCAGATCGTGGCCGACAAGCTCACCGCCTGGGGCCTGAAGGTCCATCGCGGCCTGGCCACGACCGGCGTCGTCGGCACGCTGACGGGCAATCGCCCGGGCCAGAAGACGATCGGACTGCGCGCCGACATGGATGCGCTGCACCTGCAGGAGAAGAACGAGTTCGACTACGCCTCGCAGGTCCCCAACAAGATGCACGCCTGCGGCCATGACGGGCACACGACGATGCTGCTGGGCGCGGCCAGGCAACTCGCGGCGGCGCCCGACTTCGCCGGCACCGTTCACTTCATCTTCCAGCCCGCCGAGGAAGGGCTGGGCGGCGCCCGCGTGATGATCGAGGAAGGCCTGTTCGAGAAGTTTCCCTGCGACGTGGTCTACGGCATGCACAACATGCCGGGCTTCCCGGCCGGCCACTTCGCCATCCGGACCGGCGCGATGCTGGCCTCGTCCGACAGCTGGGAAGTCGTCTTCAAGGGCACCGGCGGCCATGGCGCGATGCCGGATCGTGGCACGGATCCCACCTTCGTGGCGGCCCAGTTCATCGTCGCGGTGCAGGGCATCGTCGGCCGCAACGTGCCGTCGAGCCAGGCCGCGGTGTTGAGCGTCGGCCATATCGCGGCCGGCACGCCGGGCTCGCCCAACGTCATTCCCTCGGAGGTGCTGATCCGCGGCACCGCCCGCAGCTTCTCAGCCGACGTGCGGGCGTTGCTCGAGCGCCGGCTGGCCGAGGTCGCGGCGGGCATCGCCCAGGCCGGCGGCTGCGAGGCCGTCAGCAAGTATCACCGCCGCTATCCGGCGCTGATCAATGCCGCCGAGCAGACCTCCGTCGCGGTCGAAGCCGCGGCGATGACGGTCGGTCGCGAGAAGGTCGAGCCGAACACCTCGCCGCTCGCCGGCGCCGAGGACTTCGCCTTCATGCTGGAGAAGAAGCCGGGCGCCTACATCATGATCGGCAATGGTGGCATGGGAGAGGGCGGCTGCCAGAACGTGCATTCGCCGCTCTACGACTTCAACGACCAGATCCTGACGACGGGCGCGGCCTACTGGATGAACCTCGTCCAGCTCGAGCTGGGTGACGCGGCCGCCTGAGCCAGCCTAGCCGTGGTGGTCGAACGACCACCCGGAGTCGGTCTGGTCCCAGTTCACGCCGTCCTGGATATGGGCGACGAAGTGAGTGTCTGCGCCGAAATCGTAGACGGGCGCGCTTTCGTGCATCGCCGCTGTTCCGTCCGTCGCGGGCAGCATCACGCCGTCGGACAGGTCGCTGAGGACCACCAGCGCGTCCTCGCCCATCAAGGGCAGCGCGGACGCGGCGGCGCCCGGGAGACTGTCGACGAAGACCTCGCCCGGCTCGCCGAACAGCCGGTCGAGTGCCGCGCCGTAGGAAACTCCCTCGAGGCCAGCCTCCGCCCAGCGCGAAGCGGGCGTCGCATAGATCGGCAGTTCGTGACGGTCGAATTCGACGAGGTCGGTGCCGACGACGAAAAGCGCGTCGGCCGAGCTGTCGGAAGGCTCCGAATGGCTCATGGAAAGTCTTTCGTTCTTAAGAATTCAAATAATAGCTCAATTATAGCGATCAAGGGCTTGAGAATAAAGAGAGAACGTTCGGCACACGAAATTATTCAGAATTTGCAAAGCCTTGGGTTCGCGTCGCGACTGGCTTAGGGTGCCCGCCGATAATCATTCGGGTTTTGGGGGACGTCGATGAACGGAGCTGAAAGTCTGGTTCGGACCTTGGTCAAGGGCGGCGTCGAAGTCTGCTTTGCGAACCCCGGAACCTCGGAAATGCATTTTGTCGGCGCGCTCGACCGGGTCGAGGGCATGCGCTGCGTGCTGGGCCTGTTCGAAGGCGTCTGCAGCGGCGCGGCCGACGGCTATTACCGCATGACCGACAAGCCGGCCTCGACCCTGCTGCATCTCGGTCCCGGCCTCGCCAACGCGGCGGCCAACCTGCACAACGCCAAGAAAGCGGGTTCGGGTGTCGTCAACATCGTGGGCGAGCACGCGCTCTATCACATCAAGTACGACACGCCGCTGACGGCCGACATCGAAGGCATCGCCCGTCCGTTCTCGCATTGGGTGAAGACGTCGCCGACCTCCAAGACGGTGGCCGCCGACGGCGCGCTGGCGATCCAGGCCGCGAACGTGGCGCCGGGCCAGATCGCAACGCTGATCCTGCCGGCCGACACCGCCTGGGGCGAAGCCGATGGCGTGGCCGAGACCCTCGCCGCTCCGGCGCCGGCCAAGCCCAGCAACGAGACGGTCGTGGCCGCGGCCAAGGCACTCAAGATGCCGGGCGCCATGCTTTTCATCGGCGGCCGCGCGCTGCGGGCCCGAGGCCTCGAACTCGCGGGCAAGATCGCCGCCAAGACGGGCTGCAAGGTCCAGGGCGCCGGCGGCACGGCGCGCATCGAGCGCGGCGCCGGTCGCATCCCGGTCCTGCGCCTGCACTTCGTGGTCGAGAACGCACTGGCCCAGCTCAAGGGCACCAAGCAGATGGTGCTGTGCGGCGCCAAGGCGCCGTTCGCCTTTTTCGCCTATCCCGGCAAGCCGTCGGTCCTGTCGCCGGACGATTGCGAGATTTCCACGCTCTGCCCGGTCGAAGGCGATCCGATCGGCTCGCTCGAGGCGCTGGCGATGGAACTCGACGCGATGAACGTGAAGGCTGAGGGCGTCGCCCAGCCGCATCGTCCCGATCGTCCGACCGGCAAGTTCACGCTCGACGGCCTGGGCCAGGCGCTGGGCGCCACGATGCCGGAAGGCGCGATCGTGGTCGATGAATCGGTGACGACGGGCCGCGGCTTCTTCCCGTTCAGCGCCGGCGCGCCGCCGCACGACTGGCTGAACAACATGGGCGGCTCAATCGGCTTCGGCGGTCCCGTCGCCGTCGGTGCGGCGGTCGCCTGCCCCGACCGCAAGGTCATCTGCATGATCGGCGACGGCTCGGCGATGTACACGATCCAGTCGCTGTGGACGATGGCGCGCGAGAATCTCGACGTCTGCGTGATGATCTTCTCGAACCGCTCCTACAACATCCTCTACAGCCAGCTCGCCGATGTCGGCGCGGCCAATCCGGGGCCGCGCGCTATCGACATGCTGACGCTGGATCGCCCGACGCTGCAGTTCACCGACCTGGCCAAGGGCATGGGCGTGCCGGCCGGCAAGGCGACCAATCTGGAAGAGCTCACCAAGCAGCTCACCTACGCCATGTCGCAAAAGGGCCCGTATCTCATCGACGTGATCATGTAGGGCCGCCCGAGACTCGCAGATCATGGAAGAAACCCGCCGACGCACGCTGCATGGTCGTCGTCGGGGCAAGAAGCTGCGGGCCGGGCAGCAGTCGCTGCTCGACACGCTGCTGCCCCGCCTCGCGCTCGCCCTGCCCGCCGAACCCATCGTCACGCCCGACAACGAGGTTGCCGAAAGCACCACGAAGATCGATCTCGCGCGGGCCTTCGGCGGCACCCTGCCGACGGATGGCGTATGGCTGGAAGTGGGCTTCGGCGCCGGCGAGCATCTGGTCTGGCAGGCCGAGCAGCATCCGAACGTCGGGCTGATCGGCTGCGAGCCCTATATCAATGGCGTCGCCAAGTGCCTGGCCCATATCGAGCGGACGGGCGTGTCGAATGTCCGGCTGTTCACCGACGACGCCCGCTTCGTGATGCAGGCCTTGCCGCCGCAATCGCTGTCGCGCGCCTTCGTATTGTTCCCCGACCCGTGGCCCAAGACCCGTCATCACAAGCGCCGCTTCGTTCAGCGCTCCAACCTCGACGTGCTGGCCCGGCTGATGAAGCCTGGCGCCGAGCTGCGGCTGGCCACCGACGATCCGAGCTATCTGCCCTGGATGATCGAACATGCCTGCCGCCATGCCGACTTCGAGTGGCTGGCCGAGCGCCCGGCCGACTGGCGCAGCCGCCCCGCCGACTGGCCCCCCACACGCTACGAGCAGAAGATGTTGGCCGGCCACAAGCCGGTCTTCCTTCGGCTGAGGCGCCGCTGATCTCCCCAGTCGGGGCTATCGCAGAGGCATCAAGGGTCCCTCATTTCGTTCGGGATGACAGCCCTTTTTGAAGTTGCGACGTGCGCCCGACGCAAGAACGGTGTCATCCCGAACGAAGTGAGGGACCTTTCCGTTCAGCCGCTACGGACGAATTCGACAACATCTACTATATATAGAGGGTCTCTCAGGTCCCCCCATAGGCGTGCCGGAATCCCTTGCCAGTTGGCAGGCAGACGCCTATATCCGCGCCATCCTCATCGGGTTCGCAGGACGAGCCAAAGAAAAAGAGTGGGCCGAAAACCCGCTCTTTTCATTTGGCTCCATCCCAACCGCCCAAAATCGTCGAGAAGCCCCACCGCGTGACCGATCTGCTGCGTCGAATCGAAGACATCGTTGCCCCGACGATCGTCGGCATGGGCTTCGAGGTGGTTCGCGTCGCTCTCAGCCGGGGCGGCACCCTGCAGATCATGATCGAACCCGCCGACGGCAGGTCCCTCGACGTCGAGGATTGCGCGACCGTGTCGCGCGCCGTCTCGGCGGTGCTGGACGTCGAGGACCCGATCACCGATCCGTACACGCTGGAAGTGAGCTCGCCCGGCATCGACCGGCCGCTCACCCGGCCCAAGGACTATGTGCGCTGGGCGGGTCACATCGCCCGCCTGGAGACCGCCCTGCCGGTCGAGGGACGCCGCCGCTTCAAGGGTACGCTGCTCGGGCTCGACGACAATCTGGTGCGGCTGCGTCTCGAAGACGGCACGGAAGCGGCGGTGCCGCTCGATGCGGTCACGCGCGCCAAGCTGGAACTGACCGACCGTCTGATCGAAGAACACCGTCTGGCCGCCGAAGGCGCGGCCGGGCAGACCCACTGAACGGACTGGCAAGAGAAGAGGGAAGAGACATGGCGACGACAGCCGATATCCCGCGCCTTGAGATGCTTCAGGTGGCCGACATGGTCGCCCGCGAGAAGGGCATCGAACGCGAGGAAGTGCTTGAGGCGATGGAACAGGCCATCCAGAAGTCCGGCCGCGCCAAGTACGGGCTGGAGCACGACATCCGCGCCGAAATCGACCGCAAGACCGGCGAGATCAAGCTGCTGCGCTACATGCAGGTCTCCGACCTGATCGAGAACGAGAATACACAGGTGTCGGTGGCAGACGCCCAGCGCCGCAATCCCGAGGCGCAGGTCGGCGACTTCCTGACCGACGAGCTGCCGCCGATCGATTTCGGCCGCGTCGCCGCCCAGACCGCCAAGCAGGTCATCACGCAGCGCATGCGTGAGAGCGAGCGCAAGCGCCAGTACGAAGAGTTCAAGGATCGCATCGGCGAGATCGTGTCGGGCGTGGTCAAGCGCGTCGACTACGGCAACATCACCGTCGACCTGCAGCGCGCCGAGGGCGTGATCCGCCGCGACGAGACGATCCCGCGCGAGAGCTTGCGCGTGAACGATCGCGTGCGCGCCTACATCTTCGACGTCCGCGAGGAGCCGCGCGGCCCGCAGATCTTCCTGTCGCGCAGCCATCCCCAGTTCATGGCCAAGCTGTTCACGCAGGAAGTGCCCGAAATCTACGACAACATCATCGAGATCAAGGCCGTGGCCCGCGATCCCGGCAGCCGCGCCAAGATCGCGGTGCTGAGCCACGACAGCTCGATCGACCCGATCGGCGCCTGCGTCGGCATGCGCGGCAGCCGCGTCCAGGCCGTCGTGCAGGAACTGCAGGGCGAGAAGGTCGATATCATCCCGTGGTCGAGCGACACGGCGAACTTCATCGTCAACGCCCTGGCCCCGGCCGAGGTCAGCAAGGTGCTGATGGACGAGGAGAAGAACAAGACCGAGGTCGTCGTTCCTGACGACCAGCTCAGCCTCGCGATCGGCCGCCGCGGCCAGAACGTGAAGCTCGCGTCGCAGCTCACCGGCTGGGAAATCGACATCATGACCGAGACCGAGGAGAGCGAGCGCCGCCAGAAGGACACGCGCGAGCGCACCGAGCTCTTCAAGGCGACGCTCGACGTCGATGACGTGATCGCCCATCTGCTGGTTGCCGAAGGATATGCCTCGGTCGAGGACGTCTCGGACGGCGCCGTCGAGGATCTGGCCACCGTCGAGGGCTTCGACGAGGAGATCGCCACCGAGCTGCAGCGCCGCGGCCGCGAATATCTCGAGAAGCGCGATGCCGAGCTGGCCGAGCGCCTGGGATCGCTGGGCGTTTCCGAAGACGTGCGCAACGCCGAGGGGCTGACCCTGGCGATGGTGGTGGCGCTGGGCGATGCCGGCGTGAAGACGCTCGACGACCTGGCCGATCTGGCCTCCGACGAACTGCGTGAGATCGTCGGCGAGAGCACCATGGATAACGACGCCGCCAACGCCATCATCATGAAGGCGCGCGAGCACTGGTTCGCCGACGAGGCCGCACCGACCGACGAAGCGGCCAAGGCCTGATCGGAGGAAGAAGCCCCTTGATCCTTTCCCCGACCCTTGCCGTCGACATGACGGAACCCCATCTCACGGCTCGTCCCGCCGGCCCGATGCGCACCTGCATCGCGACCGGCGTTGAAGGCGCGCCGGAGCAGATGATCCGGTTCGTCGTCGGGCCGGAAGGAGACATCGTGCCGGATCTGGCGCGGCGGCTCCCGGGACGGGGCATGTGGGTGCGGGCCGAGCGTGCCGCCCTCGAACGGGCCGTCGAGAAGAAGCTGTTCGCCAAGGCGGCGCGTGCGCCGGTCAAGGCGACGGCGGAGCTGGTCGACCGGGTCGAGCACCTGCTGCTCGAGCGCACTCTTGCCGATCTTGGCCGGGCGCGCCGGGCGGGGCGCGCGGTTGCGGGCTATGTGAAGGTCGAGCAGATGATCGGCCGTCATCAGGTGGGCTTGCTCGTCGTGGCCGATGAGGCCAATGGCGACGGCCTGCAGAAGCTGCGGGCGACCGGCCTGCCGCTGGAGCGGCTGGGCGACGCGGTCGCGCTGGGCGGAATTTTCGGCCGCGAACAGGCGGTCTACGTGGCGATCGCCCGCGATGATGCGGGCGGCGCTTTCATTGAACGAATTTCTGTCGGAGCTGCGCGCTGGCGTGGGTTCCGGCTGAACGGCACCGGTTGACGGGCCGGAGCGGACCAAGGACAACAGCCGACATGACGGAACAGAACGAACAGAGCAAAACGACCAAGCCGCTGAGCCTGTCGACGACGCGCACGGGCGCGGCGGCGAAGGCAGACGCCACGCAGGTGCGCCAGAAATTCTCGCACGGGCGTACGCGCGCGGTAACGGTCGAGGTCAAGAAGCCGGTGAAGCGGGCCACGACGGCTGCTACCACGGCGGCTCCCGCCACGATGGCACCCGCCACGGCGGCTCCCGCCACGACGGCACCCGCCACGGCGGCTCCCGCCACGACGGCTCCCGCCACGGCGGCTCCCGCCACGACGGCTCCCGCCACGACGGCTCCCGCCACGACGGCTCCCGCCACGATGGCTCCCGCCATGACGGCTCCCGCCATGACGGCTCCGGCAACGACGGCCGCGCCTTCTTCTGCGGCACCCGCTCGGGCACCGGCTCGGGCACCCGCTCCGGCGCCCAGGGCAGCCGCCGCGGCACCCGCCGCGCGGACCCTGAAGCTCGGCAGCGGCGGCGGCAGCCCGCCCCCGACGCCGGTCAACCGGGCTCCGGCACCGACCCGTCAGCCCGGCAGTGCCGGTGGGCGCGGCATCGTGCTGCGCACGCTCACCGAGGAAGAAAAGGAAGCGCGCGCGCGCGCCCTGGTCGACGCCAACCGCGACGCCGAAGTCGCGCGCAAGCGCGCCGCCGAGGATGCCGTCCGCCGCGCGATCGAGGACGAGGCCCGCAAGAAGTCCGACGAGGAGCATCGCAAGCGCCTCGCCGAGGAAGAGGCGCGCAAGAAGTCCGAGGAAGAGGTCAAGCGCAAGGCCGATGCGCTGGTCCAGAAGCGCCTCGACCAGGCGTCGACGACCACGCCGCAGTCGACGATCGCCCGTCCGGCGCAGGGCACCGAGACCCGTGCTCCGGCAACGGCGGCCCCGGCCGCGCCGATCCGCCGTCCGGTCGGTCCGTCCACCAGCGAAGCGCTCCGTCGTCCGCCGGCGCGGCCGCCGCTGCTCGCCAAGCGCATGCCGCAGCCGACGGGCGCGCGCCGCGAGGCACCCAAGCGCCGCAACGACAAGGTCGACGTCGGCCGCGCCGTCGAGGGTGAGAACGATTTCCGCAGCCGGTCGGTGGCGCAGCAGCGCCGCCGCCTGGAACGCGAGCGCCGTCAGCAGTTCGGCAACGAGCCGCAGCAGAAGGTCTATCGCGAAGTCACGATTCCTGAGTCGATCACCGTCCAGGAGCTCGCGGTGCGCATGTCCGAGCGCGGTGCCGATGTCATCAAGACGATGATGCGCATGGGCGTGATGGCGACCATCAACCAGGCGATCGACGCCGATACGGCCGAACTGGTCGTGACGGAAATGGGTCACCGGTACAAGCGCGTCACGGAAAGCGACGTCGAGACCGGCCTTGCCGATGTCCCCGATGCCGACGAACTGATGGTGGCGCGTCCGCCGGTCGTCACGATCATGGGCCATGTCGATCACGGCAAGACGTCGCTGCTCGACGCGCTGCGCGCCACCGACGTGGCGGCGCACGAGGCCGGCGGCATCACCCAGCATATCGGCGCCTACCAGGTGACGCTGCCGTCGCAGCAGAAGATCACCTTCCTCGACACGCCGGGTCACGAGGCGTT
>JABMNB010000659.1 GCA_013205335.1 Rhodospirillales bacterium | reverse complement strand
GAACAGAAGCAGCTCCTCGAACTTCTGTCGCGGATCATCTGAATCCGACTCATTCGTTTGACTCGCACGTACGCTGTGTCATCGTACGTACACGAACGATATGGGCGAATACCTCAGACCCCGAGGCCTTGAAGAGGCTCTTCAGGCACTGACCCGACCTTTCACGGTGCTGGCCGGTGGCACCGACTTCTACCCTACGCGGGTAGGCCGTTCCGTCACCGAAGACGTGCTCGACATTGCCGGAATCACAGCCCTGCGCGGTGTTTCCGAGACTTCCGCCGGCTGGCGACTGGGCGCCACCACGACCTGGAGCGACATCGTCGAGGCACATCTGCCGCCGTTGTTCGATGGCCTGAAACAGGCGTCGCGCGAGGTCGGCGGCCGCCAGATCCAGAACGCCGGTACGGTCGCGGGAAACATCTGCAACGCCTCGCCGGCCGCCGACGGCGTCCCTGCGCTGCTGGCGCTCGACGCCGAGGTGGAGCTTGCGAACCATGCCGGCACGCGCCGCCTGCCACTCGCCACCTTCATCACCGGCGTGCGCAAGACGGAGCGGCAGCCGGGCGAGCTGGTCGTGGCACTCCATGTGCCGCGCCCCCTCCACAACGCGAGGAGCGCGTTCCTGAAGCTGGGCGCGCGACGCTACCTCGTCATCTCGATCGCCATGGCTTCGGTCGTGGTCGAAGTCTCAGACGAAAAAGTCGCAGCCGCTCGCGTCGCCGTCGGGGCCTGCTCTCCCGTCGCGCAACGCCTTCCGGCGCTGGAACAGGCGCTGATCGGTGCGACGCCCGATGCGCGTCTCGGTGAGCTGGTCGAGTCCGCGCATCTCGCGCCGCTGTCGCCGATCGACGACGTGCGCGGCAGTGCGGGCTATCGCAGCGATGTGGCCCTGGTCTTGCTGCGACGCCTGCTGTCGAAGGTCGCGGCTTGAAACTCGAATTCACCCTCAACGGACGCGAAGCGAGCTGGCAGGGCGCACCGGCCACGCGGCTTTCGGCGGCGTTGCGCGATGACCTCGGCGCGGCCGGTACCAAGATCGGCTGCGACGCCGGCGATTGCGGTGCCTGCACGGTGCTGCTCGATGGGCGGCAAGTTTGCTCCTGCCTGGTCGCCATGGGCCAGGTCGCGGGGCGCATCGTCGAAACGGTCGAAGGTCTCGAAAGCGGCGATGGCGGGCTTGCCGCGCTCCAGCAATCGTTTCTCGACCATGGCGCGGCCCAGTGCGGCATCTGCACGCCGGGCATGCTGATGGCCGCCCAGGAATTGGTGCGACGAAACGAGAAGCCGACCCGGGCCGAAGTCGAGGATTCCCTCGGCGGCGTGCTGTGCCGCTGCACCGGCTACGGCAAGATTGTCGACGCGGTGATGGATGTCGTCGCACCGGCCCCCGCGCGCGCGCCGTTGGGCGGTGAAGCGGTCGGCGCCCGCCTCGT
Source organism: Rhodospirillales bacterium (assembly GCA_013205335.1). Lineage (GTDB taxonomy): Bacteria > Pseudomonadota > Alphaproteobacteria > Reyranellales > Reyranellaceae > Reyranella. The sequence goes on along the minus strand of JABMNB010000659.1, from coordinate 8,651 downwards.
CCGTGTCGATGGTCCTGCCAAGGTCACGGGGCGCGACGTGTTCGGCGCCGATGGCATTCCCGGGGACGCGCTCTGGATTCGGGTCGTGCGCTCGCCCTACGCAAGGGCACGCTTCGAACTGGGCGATCTCGAACCGCTGCGCCGACGTCTCACGGCCGTGCTCACCGCCGTGGATGTGCCTTTCAACGGCTATGGCATCTATCCCGACATCAAGGATCAGCCGGTGCTGGCCGACGGGCTGGTCCGCTATCGCGGCGAGGCGGTCGTGGCGCTGGTCGGCGAGCGCGCCGAGGTGTTGGCGATTCGCGACGACGAGGTGCCCATTGCCTGGAGGCCCGAGCCGCCGCTGCTCGGCATCGATGCCGCGATGGCTGACGGCGCGGCTCTGGTGCAGGCGGACAAACCCCGGAACCTGCTGCTGAAAGGTGGGGTGAAACGCGGGGACGTGGTGGGCGCGTTCGAAGACTGCGCCGCCGTGGCCGAAGGGACGTTCGAGACCGCCTTCGTCGAGCACGCCTATATCGAGCCGGAGGCCGGATGGGCCCGGCGGGTCGGCGATCGCATCGAAATCCACGCCACCACCCAGACGCCCTACATGGACCGCGACGAGATCGCCAACCTGATGCGGCTGAAACCGGAGGCCGTGCGCATCGTGCCGACGGCTTGCGGCGGCGGCTTCGGCGGTAAGCTCGACCTCTCGGTGCAGCCGCTGATCGCGATCGCGGCCTGGAAGCTGCGACGCCCCGTGGCCCTGGTCTACACGCGGCCCGAAAGCATGGCTGCGAGCACGAAGCGGCATCCCGCACGGGTCACGGCGCGCTTCGGCTGCGATGCCGGCGGCAAGCTTTTGGCCTGCGACGTGACCGCCCTCTTCGACACCGGCGCCTATGCCTCATGGGGGCCGACCGTTGCCAGTCGCGTGCCAGTGCATGCGATGGGCCCCTACGCCATTCCCAACGTGCGGACCTGGGGGGAGGCCTATTTCACCAACGGTCCGCCGGCCGGCGCCTTCCGCGGGTTCGGCGTGCCGCAGGCCGCCATCGCCCACGAGGCGATGATGGATGAGCTGGCCGACAAGCTCGGGGTCGACCGGTTGGAGTTCCGGCATCGCAACGCCTTGCGCGCCGGCGACACGACGGCGACCGGCCAGACGCTCGCCCATTCCGCCGGCCTCGCGCAATGCCTCGACGCGCTACGGCCGCACTGGCAGAAGGCGCATGGGGAGATCGCCGCCTTCAACGAGGCGGGCGGTTCGCGCCGCCGCGGGATCGGCATCGGCTGCATGTGGTACGGCATCGGCAACACGTCGATGTCGAACCCCTCGCGCATGCGCATCGATCTGTCGCCGGCCGGAACGCTGACGCTCTACAGCGGTGCCCTCGACATCGGCCAGGGCAGCAACACGATCATGATCCAGATCGCGGCCGATGCGGTCGGCCTGCCGGCGGCGCAGTTCGCGCTGGTGACGGGCGACACCGATCTCACCCCCGATGCCGGCAAGACCTCGGCGTCGCGCCAGACCTTCGTGTCGGGGAAGGCCGCGGAAAAAGCCGGACAGGATTTGCGTCAGCGGATTCTGCGGCTGGCCAATGCCGGTCCTGACGCGGTTCTGTCGCTCGACGGCGCGAAGCTTTCCGTGCGGGACGGCGCCCAGGTGCGGACCATCGATCTCGCCACGGCCGGACCGCTGATGGGCGAGGGCACGTTCGATCCGCCGACAACGCCGCTCGACGCCGACGGGCAGGGCGTGCCTTACGCGACCTATGCCTTTGCGGCCCAGCTCGCCGAAGTCGAGGTCGATATCGAGCTGGGTACGGTGAAGGTTCTGCGCATCGTGGCGGCGCACGATGTCGGCCGGGCGATCAACCCGACGCTCGTCGAGGGCCAGATCCAGGGTGGTGTCGCGCAGGGTCTCGGTCTTGCGCTCATGGAAGAATATCTCCCCGGCCGCACCGAGAACCTGCACGACTATCTCATCCCCACCGTGGGCGACGTTCCCGAGATCGAGTGCATTCTGATCGAGGATCGCGAACCGCTCGGTCCGTCCGGTGCCAAGGGAATCGGCGAGCCGGCCCTGGTGCCGACGGCGCCGGCCATCCTGGGCGCGGTTCACCACGCGACCGGTGTACGCGCCTATCGCGTCCCGCTGTTGCCGCACCGCCTGCGCGCGGCCATCGTCAAGAAATCAGAGGCGGAGAGAGCATGAGCGGCGACATCTCGCTCTCGGAGGCCGAACGCAGCGCCGGCATCGTGCGCTGCGACGCCTGTCCCGTGCTCTGCCGCATCCGCCCCGGCCGGGCCGGCGCCTGCGACCGCTATGCCAACGAGAATGGCGCACTGGTGCGGGTCGATCCTCTGGTGCTGCTGGCCAAGCCCGACCTCGCCCGCGTTGCCTTCGTCGAAGGCAGCGAGGCGTGGCGCGGCGAACTGGGCAAAGGGGAGGGCGCCTTCGTTACCGGCATCGGCGCCACCACGACCTATCCCGATTACAAGCCGGCGCCCTTCATCGTCTCGTCGAAGCATGACGGCATCGACATGGTCACGGTCGTGACCGAGGGGATCTTCAGCTACTGCGGCGTGAAGGTGAAGATCGACACCGACCGCTATCTCGGGCCCGAGCAGGCGGCGGTGCGCGTCAAGGGCGAGGCGGTGGGCCACGTCACCACGGCCGAGTACGGCTCGCAGATGCTCTCGCTGGGCGGCGTTCACCACCTCACGGGCGGCAGCAAGAAAGAGGGTGTGGTCACCTGTAACGCGCTGCTGGCGCTGTGCAACCGCGAAGCCGTCGAGCTCACCATCGACGGCGGCTCGACGGTGGTGGTGCAGGCCGACAGGCCGCCGATCGTCAATGGCACGCTCGAGGAGCGCATGCGGGTCGGTTGCGGCTCGGCCGCCATCGGCATGTTCGCGCCTCAGTGGAAGGACCATGTCGACGAGGTGATCGTCGTGGACGACCACATCACCGGCGTGCTGAGCGAGCACCAGGGCGGCGCTTTCCTGGACATGAAGCCGGCGGGCATCCGCGTGCGCGGTCGCCGCTCGACGCCGGGCCGCTACTTCCAGGTGGCCGAGCCGGGGCTGGGCTGGGGCGGCACCAATGTCAGCGACCCGCTGGAGATCATCGAGAAGATCGACCCCAAGCAAGCCTGGCCCGGTCTCAAGCTGCTGATGGTCTCGACGACCGGCGAGCATTCGGCCTGGTTCGAGCTCGACCAGGAGTTGAAGCCGCGGGCGGCCGAGATGCCCGAGCCGGTACGCCTCGTCGTCGAGCGCATCGCCGAGAATTGCGAGCCGGCGCTCTGCACCGTCCTGTTCATGGCCGGCGCCGGCGGCTCGCTGCGGGCCGGCGTCACCGAGAACCCGGTGCGGCTGACGCGCTCGGTGCGCGAGACCCTCACCAAGGTCACCCTGGGCGGCGCGCCGGCCTTCGTCTGGCCGGGCGGCGGGATCACGCTGATGGTCGACGTGGCGCGCATGCCGGAGAAATCCTTCGGTTCCGTGCCGACGCCGGCGCTGGTTGCGCCGATCGAGTTCACATTGCGCGCCGATGATTATGCCGCGCTGGGCGGCTACGCTTCGCGCGCGGTCACCCTCGAGGACGTGCTGGCCCATCACAAGGTGCGCGTCGAATGAGCGCCGCGGCCGCCCGCCTCGACGACGGGCGTCTGCACCTGCAGCACGGGCCGATCGATCTCATCGTCGAGGCTTTCGGTACGGCCAGCGAGGTCGAGCGCGCTTATGGGCAGGCGGTCGAGCGCTTCGGCGACATCCTGGCGACATTGGTCGGTGAGCTTCGCGTATTGCGCCGGCCGATGAGCGAGGCCTATCCGTTGCTGCAGGGCCCCGTGGCGCGGCGCATGGCCGAAGCCGTCTGGCCCCATCGCGCCGCCTACATCACGCCCATGGCCGCCGTTGCCGGCGCCGTCGCCGACGAGATGCTGCAGGCGCTGGTCCGTGGCCGCGCCCTGGACAAGGCCTATGTGAACGATGGTGGAGACATCGCGATCCATCTGACGCCGGGCCAGTCGCTGCGTGCCGGCATCTTCGCACAGGCCCTTGATGGCGTCGCGCTACTGACGCATGAATGGCCGGTGCGTGGTATCGCGACCTCGGGTCGGGGTGGGCGGTCCTTCTCGTTGGGCATCGCCGATTCGGTGACCGTGCTCGCCGCGACGGCCGCTGCGGCCGATGCCGCGGCGACGATGATTGCCAACGAAGTGAACGCCGATCATCCGGCCATCGAGCGCCATCCTGCGTGCGACCTCGATCCGGACAGCGACCTCGGCGAGCTTTTAGTGACGGTCGCGGTTGGCGCCTTGCCGCGAGAGATCGTCGATGCGGCACTCGATCGCGGGGCGGCGGAGGCGCGGCGGCTCAGGCTCTGCGGTTTGATCGGCAGCGCAGCGCTGTCGCTCGACGGAGAATGGCGAATCGAAGCGGGCGGCACGCTGCTTGCTCTGTCGGAGGCGGGATGAGCGACCTTGTGAAGATCCGGAAATACGTGGCGACGGTCGAGGAGACGCTCCACGACTTCGGCCCGGTCCTGGCGCGCCCGGTGACCAAGGCCGTGGTCGGCGGCGTCATCGCCAATCCCTATGCCGGGCGTCACGTGGCCGACATCCAGCCGATGATGAAGGCGCTGGAGCCGCTCGCGATCGATCTCACGGAACGCGTGATGAAGATCCTGGGCGCCCAGGGCTCCGAGCTGGAGGCCTATGGCAAGGGAGCCATCGTCGGCCTGAACGGCGAATTGGAACATGCCGCGCTGTGGCATCAACCGAGCGGCTTTGGCATCCGGCATGCCATGGGCGGCGCCAAGTCGATCGTGCCTTCGACGGTGAAGGTCGCGGCCGCCGGCGCGCGTATCGACATTCCGCTGCATCACGTCACGGCGGCCTACGTGCGCAGCCATTTCGACGCCATCGAATTTTGCGTGCCCGACGGTCCTCGTCCGGACGAGATCGTTTTCATCGTTGCCGCCTCGATCGGCGGCCGTCCTCATGCGAGGGTCGGCGGCCTGACGCCGGCCGGGATCAAGCTGGGGGATGGTCAACGGTGACGGGAGCAGCAATGAACGAAGAGGCGCTCGCGGCGGCCATGAAAGCCATGGACGACTATATCGGCGCGCTCAATCGCGGCGATGAGCCGGCGGTAAACGACGCCTGTAATTTCCCGCACGTGCGGCTCGCCGGCGGCAAGGTGGTCGTCTGGCCCACCCACGGCGACTACAAGCTCGGCGACTTCGTGGCCCGCGCCGGCGACGGCTGGCATCACAGCAAGTGGGACGAGCGTACGCCGATCCATGTCGGCCGCGACAAGGTCCATCTCAAGGTGAAGTTCAGCCGCTGGCGCGAGGACGGCTCGCTGCTGAGCGTCTTCGAGACGATCTACATTGTGACGCTTCAGGATGGTCACTGGGGCATACAGGCTCGGTCGAGCTTTGCCGACTGAGTGCTTGTGGGGGTGGGGCCGGCCTCGCTAGGGTCGGTTCACAGGGAGTGGTTTCACTTAATTCAGGAGGGGGATGTCATGCTGACCCGCAATAGCCTGCTCGCCGGCACGGCCGCGCTCATCGCGCTGTCGCTCGTCGGTCCGGCCGCTGCACAGGCGCCGATCAAGATCGGCGAGCTCAACAGCTACAAGGTCTTTCCGGCCTTTCTCGAGCCCTACAAGAAGGGCATCGAGCTGGCGGTGGAAGAGGTCAACGCCGCCGGCGGTGTGCTCGGCCGCAAGATCGAGGTCGTGAGCCGCGACGACAACGGCAACCCCGGAGACGCCGTGCGTGTCGCCGAGGAACTGCTCAGCCGCGAGGGCGCGGCGTTCCTGATCGGCACCTTTCCGTCCAACGTCGGCCTTGCCGTCGCCGACTTCGCCAAGCAGCGCAAGGTGCTGTTCATCGCCGCCGAGCCGCTGACCGACAAGATCGTCTGGGACCAGGGCAACGCCTACACGTTCCGCCTGCGCACCTCGACCTACATGCAGACGGCGATGCTCATTCCCGATGCGGTCAAACTGAACAAGAAGCGCTGGGCGATCGTCTATCCCAACTACGAGTATGGCCAGTCGGCGACGGCCGCCTTCAAGAAGCTGCTGAAAGAGAAGCAGCCCGACGTCGAGTTCGTCGCGGAGCAGGCGCCGCCGCTGGGCAAGATCGACGCCGGCGCCGTGGCGCAGGCCCTGGCCGACGCCAAGCCCGATGCGATCTTCTCCTCGCTGTTCGGACCCGACCTCGCGAAATTCGTGCGCGAAGGCCAGACCCGCGGCCTGTTCAAGGGCGTCGAGGTCTTCAACCTGCTGGCCGGCGAGCCGGAATATCTCGATCCGCTGAAGGAAGAGTCGCCCGACGGCTGGTACGTCACCGGCTATCCGTGGAGCGAGATCAAGACGCCCGAACACACCAAGTTCCTCAATGCCTACCAGGCAAAGTTCAAGGACTATCCGCGGCTGGGTTCCGTGGTCGGCTACGCGACGGTGATGTCGGCGGCCGATGCCATCAAGAAGGCGGGCTCGCTCGACCAGGAGAAGCTGGTCGCGGCGATGAGCGGCCTGAAGCTGATGACGCCGTTCGGCATGATCGAGTACCGGCCGATCGACCATCAGTCGACCATGGGCGCCTATGTCGGCCAGATCGGCGTGAAGGACGGCAAGGGCTACATGAAGAACTGGCGCTTCGTCGACGGCAAGGACGCGCTGCCGAGCGACGCCGACGTCCTGAAGATGCGGCCGAAGAACTGATAGCCAGTCGCTCGCGCACCCCCTCCCCGAGCCTCCCCCGTCTGACGGGGGAGGTAGCCCCGGCGCTGGCTACAGCGCCTTTGGCCGGAGGGGGATGGCTATGAGTATGAATTTCGATTCTTCCCTCGCGTTGCTTTCCCCCTCCCCAACCCTCCCCCGTTTGACGGGGGAGGAAGTTGAGGCGGCCGTCGCGTGACTCTCGCCTCCATCCTCATCCAGCTGCTGAACGGGCTGGCGGCGGCGGCATCGCTGTTCCTGGTGTCGGCCGGGCTGTCGCTGATCTTCGGCGTCACGCGCATCGTGAATTTCGCGCACGGGTCGCTCTACATGCTGGGGCTCTATGGCGCCTATTCACTCATCGAGTTCTTTGGCCGCACGCCGCTGGGATTCTGGGGCGCCGTCGTGCTGGCCGCCCTTGCCGTCGGCCTGGTCGGCGTCCTGATCGAGGTGCTGGTGCTGCGGCGCATCTACCGCGCGCCGGAGCTGTTCCAGCTGCTTGCGACCTTTGCGGTCGTGCTGGTGATCAAGGACATCGCGCTCTTCACCTGGGGTGCCGAGGACCTCGTTGGTCCGCGCGCGCCCGGCCTCTCGATGGCGGTCGAGATCATGGGGCGGCGCATCCCGGCCTACGACCTGCTGCTGATCGCGATTGGCCCGGTCGTCCTGGGGCTCATCTGGCTGCTGCTGACGCGCACGCGCTGGGGCGCCCTTGTGCGGGCCGCCACGCAGGACCGCGAGATGGTAGGCGCGCTGGGCGTCGATCAGGCCAAGCTTTTCACCTCGGTGTTCTTCGTGGGCTCGGTCCTGGCCGGGCTGGGCGGCGCGCTGCAGATCCCGCGCGAGCCGGCCAATCTCGAACTCGACCTCGCCATCATCGCCGACGCCTTCGTGGTAACGGTGGTGGGTGGGCTGGGCAGCATCGGCGGCGCCTTCCTGGCGGCCATCATCATCGGCGTCGCCAAGGCTTTCTGCATCGGCATCGGCACGGTGACGTGGTTCGGCTTTGAGATTTCCTTCTCCAAGCTGACCCTCGTGGTCGAGTTCCTGATCATGGCGCTGGTGCTCGTCGTGCGGCCCTACGGATTGCTCGGCAAGCCGCAGGCGGCCCAGCGTGCCGCCGCCGAGCCGGCGCCGCCGCTCAAGGTGCCGTCCTGGACCTTCGCGCTGGTCTGGCTGGCGTTGCTCGCGCTCGTGCCGCTGGTGGCCGACCGCTACACGACGATCCTGCTGACCGACATCGTCTGCTTCGCGCTGTTCTCGGTCTCGCTCCACTTCATCATGGGCCCGGCCGGCATGGTCTCGTTCGGCCATGCGGCCTACTTCGGCATCGGCGCCTATGCCGCGGGCCTGCTGATGAAGCGCTTCGGTCTGCCGATGGAAGCGGCGCTCCTGCTGGCGCCGCTGGTCGCCGGCGCCTTTGCCATCGTCTACGGATGGTTCTGCGTGCGGCTCTCGGGCGTCTATCTCGCCATGCTGACCCTAGCCTTTGCCCAGATCAGCTGGTCGATCGTGTATCAGTGGGATTCCGTCACCGGCGGCAGCAACGGCGTGTTCGGCATCTGGCCGCCGGCCTGGCTGGCCAGCAAGACCGCCTACTACTATCTGGCGCTCGTGCTGTGCGGCGCTGGCATCGTCTTCCTGTGGCGCGTGCTGTTCTCGCCGTTCGGTTATGCCTTGCGCGCCGGCCGCGATTCGCCGCTGCGCGCCGAGGCGATCGGCATCGACCTGCGCGGCTTCCAGTGGGCGGCCTTCGTGCTGGTCGGCGCGCTCGCCGGCCTCGCCGGTGCGGTCTATGCATTCTCCAAGGGCAGCATCTCGCCGTCGGCGATCTCGATCGCGCAATCGACGGACGGGCTGATCATGGTGCTGCTGGGCGGTGTGGAGACGCTGACCGGCCCGATCGTCGGTGCCGCGAT
>JABMNB010000658.1 GCA_013205335.1 Rhodospirillales bacterium | reverse complement strand
GGTGCAGCAGCGCGTCGCACAGCTCGCCCGCATTGTGCGGCGGGATCGAGGTCGCCATGCCGACGGCAATGCCGGCCGCACCATTGGCCAGCAGGTTCGGGAAGCCGCCCGGCAGCACGATCGGCTCCTCGGTCGAGCCGTCGTAGTTGGGCCGGAAGTCGACGGCATTCTCGTCGATGCCGCCCAGCAGCGCCTCGGCCACTTCGGTGAGGCGCGCTTCGGTGTAACGCATGGCGGCGGGGTTATCGCCGTCGATATTGCCGAAGTTACCCTGGCCCTCGATCAGCGGATAACGCGCGGCGAATTCCTGGGCCAGCCGCACCAGCGCATCGTAGATCGACTGGTCGCCATGCGGGTGATACTGGCCGATCACGTCGCCGACGACGCGGGCGCTCTTCTTGAAGGCACTGTTCGGATCCAGCCGCAACTGGCGCATGGCGTACATCAGCCGGCGATGCACGGGCTTAAGACCGTCGCGCACGTCCGGCAGCGACCGCGACATGATGGTCGACAGCGCGTACGACAGATAGCGCTCCTGGAGCGCCTGCCCGAATTGCACCGGCTTCACCGAGGCCAGCGGGACGACGTTATTGCGCTTTGCCATGGACCAGATTGAGGGGGTAAGGCCGCAGTTCGAGCCACGGCCGAGATTATTCTAGTGTTGGAGCGATTCCATAAATCTCGCCCGTGCGAGAGGCAAGGGCTTGTTGTGCGGCCAAAAAACGTGCCGCTCGAGGAAAAAGCCCGTCAAGTCGAGGCCCTGGCGCAGTTCGTCTTCATTCGACGGCAACCCCCCGGTGGATAGAAAGCCGGGCAAGGGCAGCAGCTTCTCCTTGTAGGGACCGGCGGCCTCCAGGGAGACCGCACGGCCGGTCTTCGGTGAGACATAGGCCAGGTTCTCCGTCGAGCCGGTGGCCGCGCACTTTTGGAGATCGAGGCCAAACCCGAGTTCCTGCAGCAGGCCGAGTTCGAGCCGGACATAAATCCCGGGCCAGCCGGGATGACCAAGCGATCCCAGGAAGGCCCGGAACCCGTCGAACATCGCCGGATGCGGCTCACGTTCGGGCAAGGCCGAATCGATGATGGCGCAGGCCGCCGCGAGGCCCGCCAGTTCCGAGGCATCGTCCATGGCGCGCGCCGCGTGCGCTTCGCGAAGCTCGCCCGAATAATTGCCCAGTTGCTCGGAAAGGCGGGCCCGCCAGCCGACCTCGACCAGGTTGCCGGACTGCCAGACCGGACGGGCGCGTCGTGAGACGCCGCCCGGCACGAAGCCGGAATGGCGACCGTGCTCGCGCGTCAGCAACGATACGACGAGGCCTGTCTCCCCATGAGGCCGCGCCGTCAGCACGATGCCTTCGTCGTTCCAGTCCATACCCGAGTGTATGCCGTGCCCGGGGAAAGCGCGCTAGCAGGCTGTTGAAATAGGTTTTTCAGAAGTACCGGCGAGCAACATCGATCCGTCAACGGTCACCACGACACGTGATTCAGGAGCGGCCGCTCCCGATTCGTCTGATTCGTTTATTTCGTTTGTTTCGTTTATTTGCCGGGACTCCGACTTTTTCAACGGCCTGCCGGGTCGTGCCGGGCATGATGCAAGGCTCCAGTCGGAGCGACGCTGTGGAGCCGTTACAAGTCACCGGTCATCTCGACCGGAGCGCGCAGCGCGGAGGGGAGAGATCTTTCCTCCACGATTGGCCGGCTTAGAGCGGAAGAGAGCTCTTCGCTCCGCATCTCCGGTACTCCGGTGCTCCGGTTCGGGGGCAACCCCTGCCCTGTGACGACGGGCTTTCCGTCCGCTCTAAGACTGATAGTCGAGGCCGATCGTGCGGTAGTGAGACGGATCCTCGGCCCAGCGTTCGCTCACCTTGACGTGCAGGAAGAGGTGCACGGGGCGCTCGAGCATCTGGGAAAGTTCGTGACGGGCGCGGGCGCCGATCTGCTTGATGCGGGCGCCGCCCTTGCCGAGGAAGATCGCGCGCTGGCCTTCGCGCTGGACATAGATGATCTGCTCGACGCGCACGCTGCCGTCGGCCCGGTCCTCCCACTTCTCGGTCTCCACCGCCGCCTCGTAGGGCAGCTCCTGGTGAAGCTGCAGGAACACCTGTTCACGCGTCACTTCTGCCGCCAGCAGACGCAGCGGCAGGTCAGCCGCCTGATCCTCCGGGTACAGGAACGGTCCCGGCGGAACGGCCAGCGCAAACGCGGCCAGCAGATCTCCGACACCGTCGGCCTTGAGTGCGCTCACCATGAAGGTGCGCTCGAACGGCACGATGGCGTTCAGTTCGGCCGTGAGCGCCAGCAGCGTTTCGCGGGCCACCAGGTCGATCTTGTTCAGAACCAGTATGCGCGGCACCCGAGAGTTCTTCAGCCGCTCGGCGATGGCCCGGGTCTCCTGCCCGATGCCACGCTCGGCATCGACCACCAGCGCCACCAGGTCGGCATCGGCGGCGCCCTGCCAGGCGGCGGCGACCATGGCGCGCTCGAGACGGCGCTTGGCGATCCGAAAGATGCCGGGCGTGTCGACCAGCACGACCTGTGCGCGCGACGGCCCCTCACCCGTGTCGGGAATCTCGGCCATGGCGATGCCGATCACCCGCATGCGCGTCGTCTGCACCTTGGGCGAAACGATGCTCACCTTGGAGCCGACCAGCCCGTTCACCAGCGTCGACTTCCCGGCATTCGGCGCACCGACGACGGCGACGAACCCGGCCCGCGTTGCAGGCGTGTTCATGCCCTGTCCAACCTTTCCAGTAAGGCCATGGCGGCCAATCGTTCTGCCTCGCGTTTGCTGCCACCTTGGCCGCGCGCGGGATCGTGCCCCTTGAGGGCCACATCGACGACGAATACCGGCGCGTGCGGCGGCCCCTCACGATCGATCTCATGATAGGCCGGGAGCGGCAAGCGACGGGCCTGCGCCCATTCCTGCAGCGCCGTCTTGGGGGCGCGCGGCGCAACCGCGCGACTGCTCAGGCGATCGCCCCACATCAGCTCCACGCTCGCCGCGGCGGCTTCGAGGCCGGCATCGAGGAACACGGCTCCGAGAAGGGCCTCCAGCGCATCGGCCACGATGTTCGGCTTGACGGACTGGCCGTGCGCGCGCTCCGAATCGCCCAGCCGCAGATAGTCGCCGAGTCCGATGTCCGTCGCGATCTCGACCAGGGTCTCGGCGCGCACCAGCGAGGCGTGTCGGCGCGCCAGCTCGCCTTCCCGCTCGTTCGGAAAGCGGCGCAACAGCAGATCGGCCATGGCGAGCGACAGCACGCGGTCGCCCAGAAATTCCAGCCGCTCGTTGCCGTTCGGGAAGGCTGCCTTGAGTTCGGGCCTGCGGTCGAGGGCGCTGCGGTGCGTGAGCGCTTCCGAAGCAAATTCGGCACGCGCGAACACGTGCCCCACACCCTTCCACAGCGCCGTCAGATCGACGTCCGTCGAATTCAGTGGATTGCCTTGAAGAAGCGGTTCCAGCGTATCGCCTCGGGCCATTTCCACGGCTCCAGCCAGCCGGCGACCGATGGATCGTGCGAGAAGAAAATGAACTCCGCCCGGCCGACGAGATTCTCCGAGGGCACGTACCAGCCGAGCTGGTCGCGGTCGCGCGTCGAGCCGGAGAAGTCGCGCAACATCAGGCGCGTTCGGCTGTCGAGCGAGTCGTCCCGGTTGTCGCCCATGACGAAGTAGCTGCCTGCCGGCACGAGGAACTCCGGCGTGTTGTCGGCCATGCCATCGTCGCGATATTCGAGCACGGTATAGCGACGACCGTTCGGCAGGGTTTCGTTGTACAGCGTGCCCTTCTGGTAATAGCCGCCGGTGCCCTTCACATGGTCGCCGATCTTCAAACGGTCGACGGCGACGCCGTTGATGTGCAGCAGGCCGTTCGTCACCTGGATGCGATCGCCCGGCATGCCGACGATGCGCTTGATGTAGTCGGTGCGGTTGACGCCCTGGCCCTGGTCGCCCGGATACTTGAACACGGCGACGTCGCCGCGCTCGGGCGGCGACCCGAAGATGCGGCCCGAAAAGACACCGAGCGAGAACGGGAAGGAGTGCTTGCTGTACCCGTAGGAGTACTTCGACACGAAGAGATAATCGCCAACCAGCAGGGTCGGGATCATCGAGCCGCTGGGAATGTTGAACGGCTCGATGGCGAACGTACGCACCACCAGCGCGATCAGGACGGCGTAGACCACCGTTCGGACGGTTTCTCCCCATCCGCCGGTCTTTTCCTGTGTTCTCTTACGACGCTCAGCCACGTCCGTCATCGCCGTACCAGTTTGAACAAGCCGCGGCTATAGCAGGGCCCGGAGCCCCTGTCTCCCGCCCCAACCGCGGCATGGGAGCCTCGAGGATCGCCCAATGCGCCCTGCGGATCATGAACCGGGCACTGCCGAGATGATCACGACTGCCTGGGCGAGCGGATATTCGTCCGTGATGCTCAAGTCGATTTGTGCCGTCATGCCGGCCGGCGTGATCACTTGCAGCCGGGCCAACGCCCCGCCCGTCAAGGCCAGGGTGGGCTTGCCGCTTTTCTGATTGATCACACCCATGTCACGCCAGAAGACGCCCGCCCGCAGCCCCGTGCCCAGCGCCTTGGCACAAGCCTCCTTGGCGGCAAACCGCTTGGCGTAGCTGGCGGCACGGGTTGCCCGGCCTTCGGAGCGCTTCTGTTCGGTTTCCGTGAAGACACGCTGCACGAAGCGCTCGCCGAAGCGCTCCAGGGATTTCTCGATGCGGCGGATGTCGCAGAGATCGTTGCCCAGGCCGATGATCACGCGGCGGCTCCCCCGGCGCGTGCAGCATCCATGATCCGGCGCATCTCGCGGATCGCCTGGTCCAGACCGACGAAGATCGCCTCGCCCACCAGGAAATGCCCGATGTTGAGTTCGCGCACTTCGGGAATGGCGGCGATCGGCGCCACGTCGGCGTAGCTCAGCCCGTGGCCGGCATGGCATTCGAGGCCGAGCTCGGCACAGCGCGCGGCCGCCTTGCGGATGCGCAGCAGTTCTGCCTGCTTGGCCCCGCCCTCGATTTCGCAATAGCGGCCGGTGTGCAATTCCACGACCGGCGCGCCCAGCGTGACGGCTGCCTCGAGCTGGCGCGGATCGGCTTCGATGAACAGCGAGACCCGGATACCGGCGTCGCGCAGGCGCGCCACCATCGGCTTCAGGTGATTGTGCTGGCCGGCGGCATCGAGCCCGCCTTCGGTCGTCCGCTCCTCGCGCTTTTCCGGCACGATGCAGGCGGCGTGTGGCCGATGACGCAGGGCGATGTCGACCATCTCCCGGGTCGCCGCCATCTCGAAGTTGAGCGGCACCTTGAGCTCGCGCATCAATCCGTCGATGTCGGCGTCGACGATATGGCGCCGGTCCTCGCGCAGATGCGCCGTGATGCCGTCGGCGCCGGCCGCCTCGGCCAGGCGCGCTGCGCGCAGGGGATCGGGCAAGGTCCCGCCGCGCGCGTTCCGCACGGTGGCGACGTGATCGATGTTGATGCCGAGACGCAGGGGATTGGGCGCAGTCATACGCATCTTTCGCGGAGAGAGGACGAGGAAACCGTCAATTGCGGGCGCGTTCGACGGCGTTGATGGCGGGAGTGGCGCGGAGCGCCGCGGTGATGTCGGCGAGATGCTTGACGTCGGAAACCTCGACGTCGATCACCATATCGAAGAAATCCATCGACCGGTTGACGATGCGCAGGTTGGAGATGTTGCCATCGTGGCGGGCAATCACCGTGGAGAGACTGGACAGGCTGCCGGGCTGGTTGGCCACGGTGACCTTGAGCCGCCCCGTATAGACGCCGCTATCGCCGTCGCTCACCGAATCCCAGCCGACGTCGATCCAGCGCTCCGGCGCCTCGGAGAAACTCTCCAGCGTGGCGCAGTCGATCGTATGGATGGTGACGCCCTTGCCGGTCGTGATGATGCCGACGATGCGGTCTCCCGGCAGCGGATGGCAGCAGCGCGCGAAGTGCACCGCCATGCCGGGGATCAGCCCGCGGATGGCGATCTGCCCCGGCTCCATCTTGCCCCCTCGACCGCTCTCGCCGCCCTTGCCGGATTTCGAACGGGCGCGCGAGATCGGCACGACGTCGGCACCGCCCTTGCGCGGCTGCTTCAACCCCGGATAGACAGCCGTCAGGACCTCACGGGCGCCGACGAGGCCGGCGCCGACCGTCGCCACCAGATCGTCGGTCGAGGCCTGCTTGAAGTTGACGCGCACGCCATCGAGCCCCTTGTCGGTGACTTCGTAGCCCTCCTCGTCGAAGGCCTTGTCGAGCAGCGACTTGCCGAGCTGGATGTACTGTTCGCGCTGGCGCACACGGATGAACCGGCGGATCGCGGCCTTGGCCTTGCCGGTGACGACGAAGCGCTCCCAGGTCGGCGACGGCGTCTGGGCCTTGGACGTGACGATCTCGACCTGGTCGCCGTTCGAGAGCTGCGTGCGCAGCGGCAGCATGCGACCGTTGATCTTGGCGCCGACGCAGGTGTCGCCGACCTGACTGTGCACGGCGTAGGCGAAGTCTATCGGCGTCGCGCCGCGCGGCAGCGCGATCAGCTTGCCCTTGGGCGTGAAGCAGAAGACCTGGTCCTGGAACATCTCGAGCTTGGTGTGCTCGAGGAATTCCTCGGCGTTGGGCGCCTTGTCCAGGATCTCCATGAGGCTGCGCAGCCAGGCGTATTGCGGCGCGTCGGTCGAGGGGCCGCCATGCTTATAAATCCAGTGGGCGGCAACGCCACGCTCGGCCTGGTCCTGCATTTCCCCGGTACGAATCTGGATCTCGATACGCTGGCCGAGCGGACCGATGACGCCGGTATGCAGCGAGCGATAGCCGTTGGGCTTGGGAACCGAAATGTAGTCCTTGAAGCGCTGCGGCAGCACCTGATAGCTGCCGTGCAGCAGCCCGAGCGCCTGGTAGCACTGCGCGACGTCCGCGACGATGATGCGGAAGGCCATGATGTCGGCGAGCTGCTCGAACGAAACGTTCTTCGTCTGCATCTTGCGCCAGATCGAATAGGGTGTCTTTTCGCGGCCCGAGACCTGGGCGGAGAGCCCCCCCTCGTTCAGCGTCCTGACCAGCTCGACTTCGATCTGAGGCACGAGCTTGTCGCCGCGCTCGCGCAGGTAGCCCTGGCGTGCAAGCACCGAAGTGCGGCCATCGGGATTGAGCTCGGCGAAGGCCAGCTCCTCGAGTTCACGCTTCACCTTCTCCATGCCGATGCGCGAGGCGAGCGGCGCATAGAGGTCCATGGTTTCGCGCGCGATGCGCCGGCGGCGCGCCGGTTCCTTGATGTGATGCAGCGTCCGCATGTTGTGCAGGCGGTCGGCGAGCTTCACCAGCAG
>JABMNB010000657.1 GCA_013205335.1 Rhodospirillales bacterium | reverse complement strand
GCGCGCCGTCAGCGTCGATCAGAACGAAGGCATTGAGATGAGGTTGCAGCTCCGATGCACGCTTCAACATCGCATCGACGATGTCGACGGGAGAAGCTTCACCGCGCGTCAGAAGTTTTGATAGTTCCGATGCGGATAGCCAGTCGAATGCAGACTCAGACATGCGTTTATTGTCGGTTCTCGACGGAGGCTGGATGTTTCAGAGTGCGTGGGTAGCAGCAGTGTCGACTCTGATTTCTCCCAAGTCGAGAGCGTATTGGAGGATGTGATGGAAACCGTTACCGCACTTGTCGCCGCAGGAGCCGCCTTCGCGTTGAGCTACCTCTTCGGCCGCTCGCTGACCGCCTCGTTTCTCCTCGTTGCCTTGGGCGGCCTGCTCGCAGGTGCGGGCTTCGCCGTTCTCTTCTTCGTGTCCACCGTGACGGTCGGACACCTGATGCCCGGTCTGTTCGAGCCGTGGCTGCTCGGCGTGCACTTCATCGCGCTGCTCGTCGTGGCGCCGCTGGGAGGTGCTGCCATCGCCGCACTCACCCATCGTCACGTCGAGCGTGTCGATGCGGCGCGCCTGCCGTTCTGATCGCGAACCTCTGACAGCGAAACGATCGGCTTTCCCGGACCGGGCTTGCGACGCTAAGCTCGCGGCGAACAGGGGAGGCAGGGATGGTCGAAGTGAAGCTCGGCGCCGGCACGGCCGTGCGCATCGAGGAAAGCTACGAGCCAAACTTCGACGCCAAGACCTTTTTTCCCGACTGGGATCCCGCCGTCGTGGAGCGTCATCGCGACTGGCTGGTGCCGGCGCACTATGACGAGGCCTCGGCCTTCCTGAAGCTCAGCGTTCATAGCTGGCTGCTGAAGATCGGCGGCAAATCCATCCTGATCGATACCTGCGTCGGCAATCACAAGCCTCGTCCGCATCGGCCGAAATGGCATCTGATGGAGACGAAGTATCTCGAGCGGCTGAAGGCATCCGGTGTCGAGCCCGACCAGATCGACATGGTGATGTGCACGCATCTCCACGTCGACCATGTAGGCTGGAACACGCGGCTCGAGAACGGCAAATGGGTGCCGACCTTCAAGAACGCCAGGTACGTCTTCAGCCGCACCGACTACGATCACTATCTGAAGCTCGACCGCGATCCCGCGACCGGCCCGGTCAACGCGGGTTCGTTCCGCGACTCGGTGCTGCCGGTGGTCGAGGCGGGCCTCACTCAGATGATCGACGGCGCCGCCCAGCTCGATGAGAATCTCAAGGTCGAGCCGGCGCCGGGACATACGCCGGGCACGATCGCCATCAAGTTCGAATCGCGCGGCGAGAAGGCGCTGTTCTGCGGCGACATCCTCCATCATGCGCTGCAGGTCTATCACCCCGAGTGGAACAGCTTCGCCTGTGCCGACGGTGTCGGCGCGCGCAAGAGCCGGCGCGAGGCGCTCGAGCATTGCGCCGGCAGCGGCGCGCGGTTGATGCCGTGCCACTTCGGCGCGCCGTTCAGTTGCCACATCGATCACAAGAGCGATGGGTTCGTGCCGCGCTTCGGCGGGCAATTCTAGGGAGAGACAAGGATGATCTACGAAATGCGGGTCTACCGGTGCGTGCCGGGCCGGCTGCCGGCGCTGCTCAATCGCTTCAACACCATCACGCTCAAGATCTGGGAGAGGCATGGCATCAAGCAGGCGGGCTTCTTCACGACTCTGATCGGCGAGTCGAACCAGGAGTTGACCTATTTCCTCGCCTGGGAATCGCTGGCAGACCGCGAGAAGAAGTGGAATGCCTTTGCCGCCGACCCGGAATGGCTCTCCAAGCGCGCCGACACCGAGAAGGATGGCGCCATCGTCGAGAACGTTTCGGTGCAGATGCTGACGCCGACGGGGTTCTCGTCCGTCCAGTGACCTGACGGCCAGGTTATTCGACCTCGGGGCCCGCCTCCCTGGCGAGGCGGGCCCGTTTTTGCGAAGTCCTGGGCCAAGAAGGCCGCGCACTCGGCGCGCGATCCGAAGTGCGAATCGGCGCGAGAGTGACGACCTTTTCGCGACATCGGGTGAGCGGACCGTGGCAGCGCCGGCCGCGTGCGGGCGCTCGGCTGGCGCCCACGGCGCGCCGGGCGGCAGCAACACTCCGCGGATGCGAGAACTATGCTAGGGTTTGGGCAACACAGGGAGAAAACAAAAATGCAACGCAGGACATTCACAAGCGCAGGTGCGGTGGCACTGGCCGGCTCTCTGGTCGGGTGGCCGGCCATGGCGCAGAAGCTCACCGGCGACGTGCGCTTCCTCTGCGGCTTCGCGCCGGGAGGCACGGCCGATCTGCTCTGCCGCATCATGGCGGAGGCTGTGACCTCTGAAGTCGGGCAGAAGGTGATCGTCGACACCAAGACCGGCGCCAGCGGCTTCATCGCCAACGAGATCGTCGCCAACGCAGCCCCGGACGGCCGCACGATCGGCCTCGCGGCCATGGCGGCCATGTGCGTCTCGCCGGTGATGCCGGGGCAGAAGCTGCCGATCAACGTCGACACCGACCTGACGCCGATCGCGAACATTGCAGGCGTCACCAACATGCTGGTCGTCGGCAAGCACATGCAGTACCGCACGGTCCCGGAGATCATCGACTTCGCGAAGAAGAATCCCGGCAAGCTCACTTACGCATCGGCGGGCAACGGCACGTCGCAACATCTCGCCGCCGAACTCTTCAAGAAGATGGCGGGCATCAACATCCTGCATGTGCCCTATCGCGGCGGCGCGCCGGCCATCCAGGACATGATCTCGGGCAATTGCGACATGATGTTCGGCAACATGCCGGAATTCCTCGGCCAGATCGGCGGCGGCGGATTGATCCCCGTCGCCTTCGGCTCGCCCAAGCCCTCGCCGATGTTTCCCAACCTGCCGTTGATGTCGACGTTCCTGCCGGGCTTCCAGGTGGTCAACTGGTTCGGCGTGTTCGGCTCGAAGGGGCTGCCGGCCGACCTGGTCGACTTCTGGAACAAGGCACTCCGGGCGGCGGTCGCCAAGCCGGACGTCCAGAAGCGCTTCGCCGAGAGCGGCATGGATACGATCATCGGGTCGCCGGTCGAGTTCAAGGCGACAATCATGGCCGATCGCATGAAGTGGGAAGAGGTCATCAAGGCAGCCGGCATGCGCGCCGACTGACGATGCCTCTCGCCGCCACTCCACACGAGACCCTTCACTACGACGTCGTGGATCTCGTGGCGCCATGGCAACGGCCGCGCCTGCCGATCCTGTTCCATCACGGGATCGGCGCCAGTGCCGGAATCTGGGCGGGATGGCGGCCCGCGCTGGCAGATGCCTACCGGCTCGTTACCTTCGATATGCGCGGCTACGGGCGCTCGAACATTCCGGCGGCGGACTTCAGGTGGTCGCTGGACCTGCTGGTCGACGATCTGTTCGCCGTGGCCGATGCCGCCGGTCTTCAGCGCTTTCACCTCGTGGGCGAGTCGATCGGCGGGACGGTGGCGCTGGCGGCGGCGCTCGCCCGGCCGGCGAGGATCGCCACCCTCACCGTCAGCAACGGCGCCCATGTCGGGGCCTCGATACAGAGGGTCGAGGCGTGGCGGCGCCAGCTTGATGAGGGCGGCTCGAAGGGCTGGTCCGAGGCCTTCCTGCGAGACCGCTTTCACGACGATGCGTTGTCGCCCGAGCGCCGTGCCTGGTTCGCGGCCGAACAGGAGAAGTGGCCTCGGGCCTCCATTCTGAATGCGCTGGGCGTGCTCATCGGCACCGACCTTACGCCACGCCTGGCCGACATAAAGTGTCCGACCCTGCTGCTGCATCCCGACGGCAGCCCGTTCATCCCCGTGAGCGTTATGGCCGAGCTGCACAGGGGGCTGCCGGACGGCGAACTGAATGTCTTCGGCAGGTCACGCCATGGCCTGCCCTTCTCGCATGCTGCGCAATGCGCACAGGCCTTGCGGACTTTTCTCGACTCGCGCAAGGCGGACTGATACCCGGATCGTCAGGCAGCCTTGAAGCGAGGAAGCAATGAGACGGATTCTGGCTGGCGCGGCGGCGTTGGCGATCGCCTTCTCGGCCGTCCCGGGCTTCGCCCAGGAGAAGCTCGCCGTCTGGTGGGTCAAGGGCTTCTACAAGGCCGAGGACGAGGCGCTGTTCGCCGCGATCGCGAAGTTCGAGGCCAGGACCGGCGTGAAGGTCGACCTCTCCCAGTACGCGGCGGAGGACATGATCCCGAAGACGGTCGCCGCCCTCGACGCCGGTTCGCCGCCTGACATTGCCTATTCATACGACGTCCGGATCGCGGCCAAGTGGGCCTTCGACGGAAAGCTCGAGGACATTTCCGACGTCATCGAGCCGATGAAGGACCGGTTCCTGCCGGCCACGATCGACACCGCGTACCTCTACGACGGCAAGGCCAGCAAGAAGGCCTTCTACGGTTTCGTGCTGAAGCAGCAGATGCTGCACGTCGAATACTGGAAGGACATGCTGGCGACGGCCGGCTTCAAGGAAAACGACATTCCCGGGACCTGGAAGGAATACTGGTCCTTCTGGTGCGACAAGGTCCAGCCGGCCTATCGCAAGGCGACCAGCAGCCGCGTCTATGGCATCGGCAGGCCGATGGGTGTCGGTTCGACCGACTCGTTCCAGTCGTTCATGAGCTGGGTCGACGCCTACAACGTGAAGCTGGTCGACGAGTCGGGCAAGCTGCTGGTCGAGGATCCCAAGGTGCGGGACGGGCTGATCGCCGCGCTGCGCGATTACACCGACGTCTATGCCAAGGGCTGCTCGCCGCCGTCGTCGACGGGCTGGAAGGACGGCGACGGCGCCGTGGCCTTCAACGATCGCACAACGATCATGACTCACGATTACTCGATCGCGATCGCTGCCAAGTGGCTGGACGATGCCAACAACCCGCGGCTCACGCCGGCGGAGCGCGCCGCCGGCCGCAAGGCCTACGACGAGCGGGGATGTCCCGGCCTCTGTTGAAATTGTGAAGTAGG
>JABMNB010000656.1 GCA_013205335.1 Rhodospirillales bacterium | reverse complement strand
GCCCTTGCCCACCGGCACGTCGACGATGGTTCCGGTGCGCTTGACCGTGTCGCCTTCCTTGATGGTGCGGTCTTCGCCGAAGATGACGACGCCGACATTGTCACTCTCGAGATTGAGCGCCATGCCCTTGATGCCGCCGGGGAACTCGACCATCTCGCCGGCCTTGACGCTGTCGAGGCCATAGACGCGCGCGATGCCGTCACCGACGGAGAGGACCTGGCCGACCTCGGCCACTTCGGCTTCGGTGCCGAAGTTGGCGATCTGCTGCTTCAGAATGGCCGAGATTTCGGCGGCACGGATATCCATTTAGGCAACTCCCTTCATGGCAAGCTGCAGGCGCTGCAGCTTGCTTCGGACGGACGAATCGAACAGGCGCGAGCCGACCTTCACGACGAGACCGCCGAGAATGTCGGGTTCGACGCGCGCGTCGATGGAAACCTTGTTACTGCCCAGCACCGAGCGCAGCGCGGTGACGAGCTGCTGCATCTGTTCGGGAGAAAGCGGAACGGCCGAGGTGACGGTGGCGGTGGTCTCGCCGCGGCGGCGGGCCAACTCTGCCAGGAACGCCGAGGCCATCGCCGGCAGGTCGCGGGCACGGCCGTTGGCGGCCACGGTGCCGACGAAATTGCGTGTCAGACCGGCAATACCGGCGGCATCGAGAACAGCGAGCAGCGCCTTGCCCTGCAGCGCGCGCCCGATGACCGGACTGGCGATCATTCGCGCGAGGTCCGCGCTCTCGTCCACGAGCCTGCGAAAGGTGGCCAGATCCTGCGCCACCTGGTCGAGGGATTTGGCGCTATCGGCCAGATCAAAAAGCGCGCTGGCGTAGCGTCCGGCGACGCCGGATATGGCCGAGGATGCGGTGGTCACGTCGAGAGCCTCTCCCCTGCCGCGGAACGCAGCCGGCAAGCCATTGAATTAACACGCTTTTCCCTGGCAGAACGCCCCGCGTCGCTTGCCGCCCCACCCCGGAAAAGCGCGCGTTGCTACCATGCTGCATTTCCCGACGCAACGTCGGCAAAGCACTGTTCTACAGCGGTTTTTCGGCGCGGGGTCCCGGCGGGGTGTCAAAGGAAGGAATAGGGATCGACATCGACCTGCAGGCGAACTGAGCCCGGCAGGCCGATTTTTTCCAGCCAGGCATGCAGCAAAGGCTGCACGGCGGTGTCGCGGGCAGCCTTGAGCAGGAAGCGCCGCCGGTGCCGCCCGCGCAGCAGCGCCATCGGTGCGACCGACGGCCCCAGGACCGTGACGCCCTCCTGCTGCGGGGCGTGGCGGGCCAGCGCGGCGCAGACATTGTCGACCGCCGCCGGGTCGGGCCCCGAAACGATCAGCGAGGCCAGCCGTCCGTAGGGCGGCATGCCGGCCAGGGCGCGGTCGTGAAGCTCGACCTCGACGAAGCGGTCGCGCTCACCCGAGACCAGCGCCTGCATCACCGGGTGCTCGGGATTGTGGGTCTGGATCAGCGCCCGCCCGGGCCGGCCATCGCGGCCGGCACGGCCCGCCACCTGATAGAGGAGCTGGAACGTCCGTTCGGCGGCCCGCAGGTCGCCGCCATTCAGGCCGAGATCGGCATCGATCACGGCCACCAGCGTCAGGTTCGGGAAGTGATGGCCCTTGGCCGCCATCTGCGTGCCGATCAGGATGTCGATCTCGCCCTTCTCCATGCGGTCGACCGCCGCCGAGGCCTCGTCGCGGTTCATCAGACTGTCGGAGGTGAAGAGTTCCAGCCGCGCCTCGGGAAAGAGTTCGAGCGCTTCCTCGGCCAGCCGCTCGACGCCGGGACCGCAGGCCACGAACTGATCGACCGCGCCGCAATGGCGGCAGGTCTGGGCCGGCGGCTCGGAGTAGCCGCAATGATGGCAGACCAGGGTGCGGCGAAAGCGATGCTCGACCAGCCAGGCTGAACATTGAGGGCATTCGAGCCCCTGGCCGCAGGCGCGGCACAGGGTGATCGGCGCATAGCCACGACGATTGAGGAACAGCAGGGTCTGCTCGCCCGCCGCCAGCGTCTGCTTCATCGCCTCGACGACCGGCGGCGACAGCCAGCGGCCGCGCGGTGGCGGCTCGCGTCGCAGATCGACCGCCGACAGGGCCGCGAGCTGATGGCCGCCGTGACGTCCCGGCAGGTGCACTTCGCCGTAGCGGCCGGTCTTCACGTTGACGACGCTCTCCAGCGAGGGCGTCGCCGACGCGAGCACGATGGGCGCCGATGCCAGACGAGCCCGCACCACGGCCATGTCGCGCGCATTGTAGACGACGCCTTCGTCCTGCTTGAACGAACTGTCGTGCTCTTCGTCGACCACGATCAGGCCGAGATCGGCGAACGGCAGGAACAGCGCGGACCGTGCGCCGACCACGACACCCACCCGGCCCTCGGCAATGGCGCGCCACGTCTCGCGGCGCTCCAGGCTGGTGAGGCCGGAATGCCAGGGCGACGGCAACGCGCCGAAACGATCCTCGAAGCGCTTGAGCCATTGCGCCGTCAGCGCGATTTCGGGCAGCAGCACCAGGACCTGCCGGCCGGCGGCAAGGCAGGCGGCGACGGCCTCGAAATAGACCTCCGTCTTGCCCGCGCCCGGCACGCCATCGAGCAGGGTCGCCGAGAAACCGTGTGCCCTCACCTTTTCGACGAGCCCATCGGCGGCGATCTTCTGTGCCGGCGACAGGGTCGGTCCCGCGTGCAGCCCGTCCGGCCTGGGAAACGACCGACGAACCGTGCGCTCCTCGGTTTGCAGCAACCCGACGAAGGCCATGGTCTTCACCACCGTCGTGCCGACGCCCGCGAGATGCGCGAGTTCGGCGGCGGCCATCGCCGGCCCGTCCTTCAACAGCTCGAGCACGCGACGACGGGACGCAGTGAGCTTGAGCGCCGCATCTTCGGACTGGGGCGCGGGGCGATACACCAGCTCGGTCTTGGGCGCCTCCAGCGCCGACGGCACGCTCATCGCCATGCGCAGCACGGCGCCCGACGGCATCAGCGTGTAGGCCGACACCCAGTCGACGAAGCGGCGCATCGCGTCCGCCATCGGCAGCGCCGGCAGCACGGCGATGACGTCGCGCAATTTTTCGGGCGCGACCTCGCCCGAGCCGGCGCCCCAGACGACGCCCACCACTTCGCGCTTGCCCAGCGGCACGACCACGAAATGCCCCGGCACGACCGCCATCCCGTCGGGCACGCGATAGTCGTAGGCATCGGCGAGCGGCAGCGGCAGGAGGACCTTGATCGTGTTTTCCACCGATTCGACACGGGAGGGGGCAACCCCCTCGGCTTGTGGCTCCGAAGGGGAATCGCTAGAAATTGTGGCAACAGGCGAGTCCGAACCACTGGCCATTGGGGTATTTACCATGAAGTTCTTCGTCGATACCGCCGATGTCGCCGATATCAAGGATCTGGCGGCCTCGGGCCTGCTCGACGGGGTGACGACCAACCCCTCCCTGATCGCCAAGTCCGGCCGGCAGATGCTCGACGTCATCCAGGAGATCTGCGCCATCGTCCCGGGCCCGGTCAGCGCCGAAACGGTCGCGACCGACCACAAGACGATGCTCGAAGAAGGCCGCAAGCTCGCCAAACTGGCCGGCAACGTCGCGGTGAAGGTGCCGCTGACGCCCGACGGGCTCAAGACCTGCAAGGTGCTGACCTCCGAAGACACGATGGTGAACGTCACCCTCTGCTTCTCGGCCGCGCAGGCGCTGCTGGCCGCCAAGGCCGGTGCCACCTTCGTCTCGCCCTTCGTCGGCCGCCTCGACGACATCGGCCAGGACGGCATGCACCTGATCGCCGAGATCATGACGATCTATCGCCAGTATCCCCACTTCAAGACCGAGGTGCTGGTGGCCTCGATCCGCCATACCCAGCATGTCATCGCCGCAGCCAAGCTCGGCGCCCATGTCGGCACCCTGCCGCCCAACGTGTTGCGTCAGCTCTTCAAGCACACTCTGACGGACAATGGGCTGAAGGCCTTCCTCGACGACTGGGCCAAGACCGGCCAGTCGATCCTCTGACCCGGAGGCGGGCACGTGGCCAATGACGGTACGATTCCGGCGCCCGACGGCTCCGGCCGGCAGGTGAAGCTGATCACCGCCGACGACGTCGTGGCCTATCTCAAGGCCCATCCGGACTTCTTCGAGAAGCACGGCGAACTGGCCACCGAGATGGGCGTGGCGCCGCGGGTCCAGGGGCCGGGCGTCATCGACATGCAGCAGGCGATCCTGAAGCGCCTGCGCGGCGAGATCGAGAGGCTCAAGGTCGAACGCACCGAGATCATCGCCAATTCCAAGCAGAACCAGATCGTCCAGAACCGCATCCAGGCGGCGGTCATCAGCATCATCCAGGCGACGACGTTCGAGAAGATGATCCACGTCGTCACGCACGAGCTGCCGGAACTGCTCGACGTCGACTTCATCACCCTGGCGATCGAGGCCAACGCCGACGCGCCCAAGCGCGTGCCCGTGCGCGGCGTCTACGTGCTGGCGCCCGGCGCCATCGACGCCGCCATCGGCCCGGACAAGCATGCCCGCCTGCGCTCCAGCATCATGGGCGAGGATGCCTTCTTCGGCGAAGTCTCGCGCTTCGTGAAATCCGACGTGCTGATGCGCCTGCAGGTGTCGTCGGGGTCGCCCGATGGCGTCATGTGCTTCGGCGCGCGCGACCCGGAGGCGTTCGGCCCCGAGATGTCGACCGAACTCCTGTTCTTCCTGGCCAAGGTGCTGGAGAACACCATTCGCGCCTGGCTCGACCTGCCCGAGTGAAATCGACGTGACCGTCGCAGACGCACTGGAGGCGTGGCGCGACTGGCTGAAGAGCGAGCGCCGGCTCGCGGTTCACACGCTCATCGCCTACGAGCACGACGTCGCGACCTTCCTGGGCTTCATGGCCAACTATCTCGGCGAGACGCCGACGCTCGAGGCGCTGGCCCGCCTCAAGCCCGCCGAGTTCCGCGCCTGGCTGGCCGAGCGTTCGCGCCAGGGCATGGCACGCACGTCGACGGCGCGCGCCTTCTCCTCGGTGCGCTCGTTCTTCCGCTTCCTCGACAAGAACAAGCTCGCCCATAATGCGAGCATCTCCATCATCCAGACGCCCAAGCTGCCGCGCTCCGTGCCGAAGGCGCTGAGCGAGCGCGACATGGAGGATCTGCTCGACGCCGAGTCCGACCAGGAGCGGGCGCCGTGGATCGACCTGCGCGACGCCGCCGTGCTGGTCCTGCTGTACGGCGCCGGCCTGCGCATCGGCGAGGCGCTGGCGCTGACGAAGTCGCAGGTCGACGAGCTGCTGAAGAGCGGCCGCGATACGCTTGCCGTGACCGGCAAGGGCAACAAGACCCGGCTGGTGCCGCTGCTGCCGCAGGCGCTGCAGGCGCTCAGGGCCTATCGCGACGCCTGCCCGTGGCTCGCCACCGCGAAACCCTCGGATCGCGTCTTCGTCGGCGCCCGTGGCGGCGCGCTCGATCCCGCCATCGTGCAGAAGCGGGTGCGCGAGATCCGCCGCGAACTCGGCCTCGCCGAAAGCGTCACGCCGCACGCGCTGCGCCATTCCTTCGCCACCCACCTGCTG
>JABMNB010000655.1 GCA_013205335.1 Rhodospirillales bacterium | reverse complement strand
CTGCTTGCCCTCGTTCGTGGTGCGCACGAGGCAGAAGATCCAGTCAGCGGTCTGGTCCAGCGTGTTCCAGGTCTTCTGGCCGTTGACGATGTAGAAGTCGCCCTCGCGTACGGCCTTGGTGCGCAGGCTCGCGAGGTCTGAGCCCGAGCCCGGCTCGGAATAGCCCTGGCACCACAGCAGATCGGAGTTGAGCATCGGCGGCAGGTGGCGCGCCTTCTGCTCGGCCGAGCCGTATTTCATGATCACCGGCGCGCACATCTTGGGGCCGAACGGCGAGGTGCCGGGGGCGCCGGCCTTGGCCATCTCCATCTCGAAGATGTACTTCTGGGTCGTGGTGAAGCCCGGGCCGCCGAATTCCTTGGGCCAGCCGGTGCAGAGCCAGCCCTTCCTGGCCAGCCGCTTCTGCCAGTCGACCAGGCGCTCCTTCGACATGTAGGCGTTCCGGCCGACCTTGATCTCGCCCATGATCTCGGGCGTCAGGTTCTCCTTCAGCCAGTCGCGCACTTCCTTCTGGAAGGCGATCTCTTCCTTGCCGAATGACAGGTCCATTGGGGTCTCCTTTTAGGGGTCGGAAGGTACCGCGCCGGGTTCCTGTGCGTAAAGCGTGCGCTACAGTGGCCGAACGAGTTTGTCCCGCGTCCAGTGCCCAGGAAGGTCGATGTCCCCACCCGTCCAGCCCGTCGT
This sequence comes from Rhodospirillales bacterium, assembly GCA_013205335.1. GTDB lineage: Bacteria > Pseudomonadota > Alphaproteobacteria > Reyranellales > Reyranellaceae > Reyranella. Next base: position 15,554 of record JABMNB010000655.1, on the reverse strand, counting down.
CAGCGACGGCAAGCTTCCGGCATCGGCCGAAATCGTGATCATCGGCGCCGGCATCGCCGGCACGGCGGCCGCTTACTGGCTGGCGAAAAAGGGCCACAAGGTCGCGCTGCTCGACAAGGGCGTGATCGGCGGCGAACAGACCAGCCGGAACTGGGGCTGGTGCCGCCAACAGCATCGCGACCTGCGCGAGCTGCCGCTGGCGATGAGGAGCCTGGACATCTGGGGCGACCTCGGCCGCGAGTTGGGCGCCGAGACCGGCTTCCGCCGCACCGGTCTTCTCTATGTCACCACGCGCCCGGAAGATTTCGCACAGTGGGAGGCATGGACGCTGGCGGCACGCGAATACCAGATGCACAGCCGCGTGCTGAGCGCGGCCGAAGCCCGGGAAATGACGCCCGGCAGCACGAGCGACTGGATCGGCGGCGTTCATTCCCCGACTGATGGCCGCGCCGAGCCCTCACTGGCCGGCCCGGCGATTGCGGAAGGCGCACGCAAGCTCGGCGCCACGCTTCACCAGAACTGTGCGGCGCGCGGCCTCGACATCGCGGGCGGCCGGGTCGCCGGCGTCATCACCGAGCACGGGATCATCCGGACGCAGACCGTTCTGCTGGCGGGCGGCGCCTGGAGTTCGCTCTTCTGCCGTCGCCACGATGTGCGTCTGGCGCAGGCCGGCGTGCGCTCGACCTCGTTCGCCACGATGGCGGCGCCCGAGGTGACCGACGGCGGACTGTCGATGCCCGACGTCACGATCCGCCGCCGGCTCGATGGCGGCTACACGGTGGGGCTGGGCGGCCGCGGTCTCGTCGAACTGTCGCCGCAGGGTCTGCTCTATGCCCGCCCGTTCTGGCCGACCTTCAAGAAGCGCCGCGCCGGGCTCACCTTCGGCATCGGACGTTCGTTCTTCGATGGGCCCGAGGCATTCGCCAACTGGTCGTTCGACAAGGTCTCGCCCTTCGAGCGCCGGCGCACGCTCGATCCGGCCGCCGATCCCGTGCTGGTCCAGCGCGGGCTGACGAGGCTGGGCGAGCACTATCCCGCGCTGAAGGGTCTGAAGGTGGCGCACGCCTGGGGCGGCATGATCGATTCGACGCCCGATGGCATCCCGGTGATCTCCGCAGTCGATCCCCTGCCCGGTCTCTTCCTCTCGACCGGCTATACCGGACACGGCTTCGGCATCGGTCCGGGCGCCGGCAGGCTGGCGGCCGACCTGATCGCCGGCGATCCGCCGATCGTCGATCCCACGCCGTTCCGCTACAGCCGCATGATCGACGGCACCGACCTCGGCGAACCGGGGATGATGTAGTCCGACACCAAAATCACCGTCATCTCGACCGGAGCGCCGCTCGGAAACCTCGGGATTGTACGTCGTCCCGGTCGGCTCCGTATGGATTCTGTCGGGCAGCAGGGCCTTCAGCGCGGCAGTCGCGGCCAGCGTCAGGAGCGCCGACAGAGCGCGCGCCTCATATGCCGAGAAACTTCGTGACGAGGGCGACGGTCGCGTCGGGATTCTCTTCCATGATCCAGTGCCCGGCGTCTGGCACGATGGCTTCGGTGACGTCGCTGGCGGCAAAGCGCATCACGGCGGCCATCGTCGGACCTAACGATTTCTCGCCGCCGATCGCCAGCACCGGCATGGCGAGCTTGGTCTCGGCGAAGCGCTTGTTGTCGATTTCGTCCTGGGCGAAGGCCGCGAACTGGGCGAAGCCGGCGCGCATGCCGCCGGGCTGGGCGTAGCGCGCGGCGTAGAATTCGCGCGCGGCCTCGCCGAACCTGGTCGGGTCGGCGGAGAATTCGTTCCAGAAGCGGTCGAGATAGATGCGCTCCCGCCCCTCGACCAGCCGCTCGGCATCGGGGCCGCGGAAGTTGAAGTGCCAGAGCATCGGGCTGCGCAGGATCTGCTCCCACGGGCCGAGCCCGGGCAAGGGCGCGTCGATGACGACGAGCTTCTCGGTGTCGTGGCGATACTGCGCGGCATAGGCGTAGGCCACCATGTTGCCGATGTCGTGGGCCACGATCGCGGCGCGGCCGACGCCCAGCGTCTGCAGGATGGTCCGCATGTCCTGCGCTTGCGTGGCCTTGTCGTAACCCGACTCGGGCTTGGACGAGAGGCCAAGCCCGCGCAGGTCCGGCGCGATCACCGTTCGCCTCGCCACGAGTGCGGCGGCCATCGGCCCCCACATCTCGCTGGTCTCGCCATAGCCGTGAAGCAGCAGGACCCCGGGGCCCTTGCCGCCCACCCAGACATGGATATCTGCACCTTTCGTGGCAATCTGCTGCGCACGAAAGCCGGCCGGCATGGCCGGTACGCTCGATTCGGTCATTTGGCCGATGTGCGCCCGTCCCATGCCGATGTCGAGCGACAATCCCGGGTCGGCCGCGTCAGGCGACCTTCTTGGCCAGATGCGGGAACATCGCCAGACGCGCCGCCTCGTCCATCTCCGCCTTGAAGCTGTGCTTGTCCTTCAGGGCGAGCGCCCGCACCGCTGCCGGACGCGCGCTGATTTCGGCGAGGTGACGCTGCAGGTTCGGATACTGCTTCGGCGCCTCGGGCCCCAGCACGAAGGGGATCAGGCGCGACCAGCCCCACACCGCCATGTCTACGATGCCGTAGGCGTCGCCGCACATGAACTGGTGCTTGCCCAGCCGCGCCTCGAGGATGCCCCAGTGACGCTGCGCCTCGAATGTGTAGCGGTTGACGGCGTATTCCTTCGGCTCTGGCGCGAAGTTACGGAAGTGCACGGCCTGGCCGGAGTACGGACCGATGCCGCTGGCCACGAACATCAGCCATGACAGCATCTCGCCCCGCCCCTTCGACGCTGGGGCCGGCACGAACTTGCCCGTCTTCTCGGCGAGGTAGAGCAGGATCGCGTTGCTGTCGAATACTGTCTCGCCGTCATCCACGATGGCCGGGACCTTGGCGTTGGGATTGATCGCCAGGAACGCCGGCGCGTGCTGCTCACCCTTGCGGGAGTCGACCGGCACGAGTTCGTAAGGCAGGCCCATCTCTTCGAGGCAGAGCGCCACCTTCATCGGGTTCGGCGCCATGTTGTAATAGAACTTGATCATCACACTCTCCGTCACTTTTTGATGTCGATCGCTATTCCGGCTTGGCGCCGGACTGCTTGATGATGGGATCCCAGAAGGCCATCTGGTCATCATAGAACTTTTTGGCCTGCTCCGGCGTCGAATCGACCAGCTCGATGGCGAGTTCGTCGGCCTTCTTCACCATATCCGGCTGTTTCAGCGCCTGGTTGAAGGCGGCATTCAACCTGTCGATGATCGGGCGCGGCGTTTTGGCCGGCGCATAGGCTGCGTACCAGGTGTTGATGGCATAGTCGAAACCCGTCGCCTCCTTGATCGTCGGCACGTCGGGAAGCTGCGGCAGCCGCTTGTCGGCGGCGACGCCCAACACACGCACCTTCTTGCCGTCGATGAAGCCCTTGCTCGATTGCAGCGTGTCGATCTGGAAGCCGTGCCGGCCCGCCATCATGTCGACCATGCCGGGCGCCGAGCCGCGATACGGGACATGCAGCGCGTCGCCGCCGGCGCGGGTGGCGAACAGGTAGCTCGCGAGGTGGATCATCCCGCCATTGCCCGACGAGGCGTAGGAATACTTGCCCGGATCCTTGCGCAGCATGCCGATGAGTTCGGACGTGCTCTTGGCGCCATCCATCGGCGCCAGAAGGATCAGCGGCACGCTGGCGACATAGGCGATGGCGGACAGACCGTTCACCGGGTCGTAGCCCAGCGTCTTGCCGTAGAGCGCGGGCGCCATCGCCATGGTCGAGGCGCTGAACAGGATCGTGTAGCCGTCGGGCTTGGCGTCGGCGACCATCGCGGTGCCGATGTTGCCGGTGGCGCCCGGCTTGTTCTCGACCACGACCTGCTGGCCCAGGATCTCGGAGACGCGCGGCGCCAGCAGGCGTCCGACCACGTCGGTCGGCCCGCCGGCGGCAAAGGCGATGATCATGCGGATCGGCTTGTCGGGATAGGTCCCCTGCGCCGCCGCTGGTACGGCGAATGCCGTTACGGCAAGGGTTGCGAGTGCGGTCCGTCGTGTGATCTTCATGTCGTTTCCCCCTATTCCACTTTTGCGCCCGAGGCCTTCACGATAGGTCCCCACAGCGCCATCTGATCCTCGTAGAACTTCTTCGACGATGCCGGCGTCGATTCCACGAGGTCGATTCCCATTACCCTGGCCTTCTCGACCATGTCTTGATGCTTGATCGCCTGGTTGATGGCAGCATTCAGCCGGTCGACGATCGGCCTGGGCGTGCCGGCCGGCGCGAAGATCAGGTTCCAGGTGACGACCTCGATCGCGATGCCAGTCCGCTCCTGCACCGTCGGCACGGTGGGCATCGAGGCCGCCCGCTTGGTGTCGCAGACGGCCAGAATCTTGAGTCTTCCCGCATCGACGAAGCCCTTGCTGCTGCCCAGCGTGTCGATCTGGAACGTATGCCGTCCCGCCAGCGTGTCCTGCATGGCCGGCGCCGAGCCCTTGTAGGGCACGTGCAGCGCATCGCCGCCGGCGCGCTGGGCGAGCAGCAGGCTGCCCATGTGGATCAGGCTGCCATTGCCCGGCGACGGGTAAGAATGCTTGCCCGGCTCCCTGCGCAACACCGCGACCAGCTCCTCGATCGAGCCGAAGCCGCCGGCCGGCGCCACGATGATCATGGGGACCGTCGTGAAGTGGCCGACCGCTTCAAGGCCCTTGATCGGGTCGTAGGGCAGCTTTTCGTAGAGCGCCGGCACAATGCCCATGATGGATGTGCCGACCAGCAGCGTGTAGCCGTCGGGCTTCGCATCGGCCACGATCTGCGACGCGATGTTGCCCGCCACGCCCGGCTTGTTGTCGACCACCACTTGCTGGCCGAGGATTTCCGAGAGCCGCTGCGCCAGCAAACGTCCCGCAATGTCGGTCGGCCCACCCGGAGGAAAGCCGATCACCAGCCGGATCGGCCGGTCTGGATAGGTGCCTTGGGCCCCTGCCACGGAAGTCGATGCCGCGAGTACCATGCCGGCCGCCACTAAGCGCCGCCGCCCGATGCCCTTCATTGCTTCCTCCGATTTTCACGGGAGTTTAGGGCGCTACAGGCGGCACGCAATGGAGGCCGGTCGCGTGGCGGACCTCGCAGTCGCTCCATATCGTACTGATCGTGACACCCGGCGAGCGCCGACCATCCACGTCATGTAAAGATGATCGAGCCACCCAACTTGGCAGCGAAACAATAGGTGATTGACGTGACGGAACCACGAAGGACGACGGTCGACGATGCCTCGCTGTCGGAATTGCAGGAGGCCCTGGCGCAAGGCCGCGTCACGTCGAGCGACCTGACCAAGGCCTATCTCGCCCGGATAGAGGCCTACGACCGCAACGGGCCGGCCCTGAATTCCGTGCGGGCGACCAACCCCGATGCCCTGTCGATCGCAGCCGGCCTCGATGCCCTGAAGCCGTCGGCCAGGCAGCCGCTCGCGGGCCTGCCGATCCTGGTGAAGGACAATATCGCCACCGGCGACAGGCAGCCCACGACCGCCGGTTCCCTCGCCCTCGAGAACTCCTATGCCCGGGACGACGCTTTCGTGGTGAAGAAACTGCGCGACGCCGGTGCGGTGATCCTGGGCAAGGCCAACCTCACCGAGTTCGCGAACATCCTCGCGGTCGGCATGCCGTCGGGCTACAGCTCGATCGCCGGCTATGTGCGGAACCCCTACTCGCCCAGGCTGACGGTCGATGGCGCGCCGGTCGTTCTGCCCGGCGGTTCGAGCGCCGGCTCCGCCGTCGCCGTGGCGGCGGGCCTGTGCGCCGCGGCGATCGGCACCGAAACCTCGGGCTCGCTGCTCAGCCCTGCCACCCAGAACGGTCTCGTCACCGTCAAGCCGACGGTCGGCCTGGCCAGCCGCAGCGGCATCATCCCGATCTCGCACAGCCAGGATACCGCCGGGCCCCTCACCCGCACGGTGCGAGACTCCGCGATCCTGCTGAACGTCTTGGCAGCGCACGATCCGGACGATCCCGCGACGCACCTCCTGCAGCGGCCGCAGGACTACACAGCGGACCTCGACAAGAACGGGCTGAAGGGCGCGCGCATCGGCGTGCCGAGCGATCCGGACGATCCGCTCAACGATCCGTTCTACGGGCCGCTCACGCCCCGCGCGAAGCAGGTCATGGCGCAGGCGATCGCGGTGCTGGAAGACCTCGGCGCCACGGTCGTGCGTGCCGCCGTCCCGGCGATCGGCTGGATCGGCGGACCGGGCACCACCATGGCGGTGCTGAATCGCAATCCGCTTAGCCCCGCCAAGGGCACGCCAGGCCCTGCGTCCGTCGTGTTCCTCTACGAGCTGAAGCGCGACCTCAATCTCTACCTGCGTGACTGGGCGAGCCGCACGGACATCAAGACGCTGGCCGACGTCATCGCGTTCAACGCGGCCAACGCCGACAAGGCGCTGCGCTACGGGCAGGACCTGTTCCTGGCCGCAGAGGCGACCAGGGGCGATCTCTCGGAGCTCGAATACAGGTCTGCGCGGGCCATGGACCTTTTGGCTGCCGAGCGCGGCATCGACGCCTATATCAGCCGGCACAAGCTCGACGCCGTGGTGTTTCCCGGCGCCAGCGGGTCGGCCATTGCCGCCAAGCCGGGCTATCCCAGCGTGCAGGTGCCGGCCGGCTTCATCTCCGGCGTCGGCACCACTGAAACGCCCGACTATCCGCTCGGCCTCACCTTCGCCGGCCGCGCCTGGAGCGAGGCCACGCTCCTGCGGTTCGCCTATGCCTACGAACAGGCGACGAACGCCCGCCGCCCGCCGCCGGATCTGCCGGTGCTCTAGCAGGCCGTTGAAAAAGTCGGGGTCCCGCCGCGTGAACGAAATAAACGAAATAAACGAATCAGTCGAATTGAGAGTCGCAGCCCCCGAATCGGGTATCCTGGTACCGTTGACGGATCGATGTTGCTCGCCGGTACCTGCAAAACGCCTATTCCAAAAGCCTGCTAGGGCTAAACCGCGATGACCACGCCGTCGTGGCCGGGATCGGCGCCGCCATCGAGACCGTCCTCGTGGATGCGGATGCCGTGGACGGCGGCGAAACCGAAGCCGTAGGGGCTGCGGGCCACCGGATAGCCCTGCGCCTGCAGCTCGCGCTCGACCTTGCCCTGGATACGGTTGGAGATATCGATCGTGTCCGAGGTCGCGGAGAAGCGCGGCGCACTCACGGCCTCGACCATGGTCATGTCGAAGTCGAGCGCGTTCAGGATGACGTGCAGGACGCCCATGGCGATCTGCGTGGCGCCGGGCGCACCGATGATCAGGTGCGGCTTGCCGTCCTTGAAGAGGATCGAGGGCACGACCGAGCTGAAGCGCGCCTTGCCGGGGGCAATCGAGCCCGCCCTACCCGGCCGCGGGTCGAACACGCCCATGCAGCCGTTGTACATGAAGCCCAGTCCCGGCGTGATCACACCCGAGGGCATGCCCAGCGAATGGGTCATGGTGAAACAGTTGCCATGCTTGTCCAGGACGGAGATGTGCGTCGTGTCCTTCGACACCGCGCCCGAGTTGAAGCGTGTCACGCTCGCCTTCTCGCCGCGCGCGATCTCGCCCGCCATTGCCTTGGCATAGTCCTTTGAGGTCAGCTCCCCGACCGGGACGGTGACGAACTTCGGATCGCCGACCCTGGCATCCTTGTCGATCGTCGCCCGCTTCATCGCCTCAGCCACGATGCGCAGATGCTCAGGCCCGCCGTGTTCGAGGGCACCGATGTCGAAATTCTCGAGGATGTTCAGCATCTCGATCAGCATCACGCCGCCGCCCGGCGGCTGGTTGGTCGACACCTTGTAGCCGCGATAGTCGCCCCACAGCGGCGGATTGCGGATGGTTCGCCAGGCCTCGAGGTCCTCGATCGACAGCAGCGCGTCGTTCTTCTTCATGTCCTCGGCGATCGCCTGCGCGATCTCGCCGGAATAGAAGACGTCGGCGCCGCCCTTGGCGATGGCGCGCAGGGTCTGGCCGTAGTCTCGATTGACCACCCGGTCGCCCACCCGCTTCGGCACGCCGTCGGGCCGGCAGTAGAGCGCGCGCGCGGCCGGCGTGAAGCCGGTGCGCTCGAAGTTCGGGGCGCGACCGAAAGCGCCGTCGTCGGCCCACCAGAAATGGACGTGCGGCCGCACGGTCCAGCCGTTCTCGGCCCAGTGGATCGCGGGTTCGACGATGCGCGACCAGGGCAGGCTGCCGTGCTCCTTGTGCGCGTCGTAGTACATCTTGAGGTTGGCTGGCGCGCAGATCGACTGATAGCCGATGTCGTTCACCCGGCCCTTCAGGATGAAGCCGTAGCCGTCCCGCGCCTCGCTCTCGATCAGGTTGGCCCACATGTCGGGTCGTGCGGCGAGCGGCGCCGGCGCGTGGGCGTCGATGTAGCCGTGGAAGTTCTTGCCCGGCATGTAGATGCCGCAGGAGCCGAAGCCTGCGATGCCGCACATCTGCGGATCGACGACGCCCTGCACGAGGGCGCAGGCGATGCCGGCATCGACCGCGTTGCCGCCCTCGCGCAGCACGTCGGCCCCGGCCTCCGTCGGCTCGGGCTGCGGGGCCACGATCATCGCCTGCTTCCTGTACCGCACGTCGCTTCCTCCACCTTGTTCGTTGGCGCCACTCAATCCCAACCGTTGCGCTTGCGCAATATCGCGGTCGAGGGCGCAAGGACGAGCCCCTTGCCCGGCACCGTCGGCAACCACTCTGCCAGCGCCTGCAGCGTGGCGTCGTGTGGATGGCCGATCGCCACGACGAAGCCCTGCCGCCGGGCCACCGCTTCCGTCTCGGCAAGCTTGCGCCGCACCGCCTCGACGCTCTCATCGTCGTCGAGGAAGACGTGGCGCACGATCGAGGGCACGCCCAGCTCCCGCGCCGTCTGGTCGCCGACGGATTGCGCCGTGGTGCGCGAGTCGAGGAACATGAGCCCGCGCGGCTTGAGCTGGCGCATCACCAGCTCCATGTCGGGACGATTGGCGGTGAAGCGGCTGCCCATATGGTTGTTGATGCCGACGTAGCCGGCGAAACTCTCCAGCGCGTTCGTCATCTGCTGGCGCAGCTCGGCATCGGACAGCGACAGCAGCAAGGCGCCCGGCCCGGGATCGTTGCGTCCGCTGGGCTCCATCGGCATGTGCAGCATCAGCTCATGTCCCTTCGCCCGCGCGGCGCGCGCCTGCTCCGGCAGGTCCTTGGCGTACGGCAGGAACGACATGGTCATCGGTCCCGGCAACTCCCACGCACGTTTCGAGCGCGCGCGGTCGAGACCGACATCGTCGATCACGATGGCGACCAGCGGCTTGCTGGTGATGTCGCGAAACGGCACCGCGTTGCGTCGCCAGGTCTGCTCGGCCGAGGCCGCAGTGGCGGCGACCTGTTGCGGCTTTGCCCTCTCCTCTAGAGTCGGGCGCGGCTTGCCGGGCTCCGCCTCGGAATATTTCGGGAATCCCGGCAGGTCTTCGATGCGCGCGTATTTGGCTTTGGGCACCGACGGCGTCGTCGACGCGCTGCGCTTCATTTCCTCCAGCGCGTCACGGGCGACCTGATCGCTGCCCCGAGAATCGAGACGCTGCGCGAGCCAGTATCCGGCGAACAGGCTGCCGGCGAACATCGCGATCACGGTGACGACGAGGGAGTGCCAGCGATGGGCGGCGATCCATGAAGAAAGTCCTTTGAAACGGGCGCGCAGGCGAGCCGCAAAGCCGGGCGGCGGCTTCGGACTCCTTCTGTTCGCCTTCCCGCTTCTGTTCTTCCTCGACGCCATCTGAGAGCTTCGCCCTAACCTCTTGGCCTGTCGCCATTCTTCGGCGTCCGAACGCTACAGACCGGCGAGCGACTTCACCACCCTGATGTCGGCTTCGCCGGAACGGCCGGTTTCGCGGCGGAAACCGAGCTGCTTCGCGAGATCGAGCATCCTGCGATTCTCGCGCAGCACATGGCCCACGACACGTTTGACGCCGCGCGAGCGGCCGTAGAGCAGCACGTGCTTCAGGAGCAACTCGCCATAGCCGCGGCCCTGTCGATCGGATGCGACGGTCAAGGCGAACTCGGCCTGCTGGAAATCAGGATCGGCCACGAGTCGTCCGACGCCGATCATGTCTTTCCCGTCGAGCAGTACGAACGCCATCTCGCGGTCGTAGTCGATCTGCGTCAGCCGTGCCGCGAGTTCGTGGCTGAGTTCGCGCATGGGCCCGAAGAAGCGCATGCGTACGTCCTCCGGCGTCAGGCGGCGCATGAAGCCCTGCAGCATCGGCTCGTCGTCGGGCCGAATCGGCCGGATGCGCAATTTCTCGCCGCCATGCTCGATGTCGGCCTCGAGTTCCACCGGATAGGGCCGGATGGCGAAGCGCGCCGCCCGCTCCTGCCCCTTCTTCGGATGATGAACGACGATGCGGGCGTCGAGTGCGATCACTCCGTCGGCGTCGGCCAGCAGGGGATTGATGTCGAGTTCGGCGATCTCGCCAACATCGGCAATGAGTTGCGACAGGCGCACCATGGCGGCACCCACCGCGGCCCTGTCGGCGGGCGCGCGGTCGCGATAGCCGCGCAGCAGGCGATCGACGCGGGTGCGGCTCAGCGCATCCTCCGCCAGCACGGGATCGAGCGGCGGCAAGGCGAGCGCCTTGTCGTCGATCACCTCGGCCGCCACGCCGCCGTGGCCCACCAGCAGAATGGGTCCGAACACTGGATCCTCGGCGGCGCCCAGGATCAGCTCGACGGCATGCGGCCGACGGATCATCGGCTGCACGACGAAGCCGTCGATCCTGGCCTTGTTGGCCAGCACCAGGACCTTGCCGGTCATCTCGCGGACGGCGTCGAGCACAGCCTGCTCGGACACCAGGTCGAGCGCTACGCCGCCGACATCGGTCTTGTGGGTGATGTCGCGCGACAGCACCTTCACCGCGACGGGAAAGCCCATGCGCACCGCCGCCGCCGCGGCCCCGGCGGCGTCGCGCACGATCTCGGTCGGCACGACGGGGATGCCGTAGGCTGCCAGCACGAGCTTGGCTTCCGGCTCGGTGAGCACCGTGCGCTTTTCGGCCAATGCCGCATGGACGATCGAGCGCACGAGTTCGGTGTCGGAGCGCGCCTCCGGCACCGAGGGCGGCGTACGCTGCAGCGCGCGCTGGCCGCGGCGATAGGCGACGATGTGCATGAAGCCACGCACGGCGCGCAGCGGCGTGTCGTAGGCCGCGATCCCCGCCGCGTGCAGGGCGTCGCGACCGGCTTGAGCCTCGGGGCCGCCGATCCAGCAGCCGATCACCGGCACGACCTTGGCGCCCGCGGCCCCCGCGATGGCACGCGCCGCCTCGACCGACGAGGTGAGCGACGTCGGTACATTCATGGCCAGCACCGCGCCGACGCCGCGATCGTCGGCAAGCCCGTCGAGGGCGGCGGCATAGCGCGCGCCATCGGCATCGCCCACGATGTCGACCGGGTTGGCGCGCGACCATCCCTTCGACATGCGCTTGTCGAGCTGAGCGATGGTGCGCGGCAGCAGCGTCGCCAGCTCGCCGCCTTCGTCGATCAGCAGGTCGGTCGCCACGATGCCCACGCCGCCGCCGTTCGTCAGGATCGCCAGTCGCTCGGTGCGCGGCGCGATGCTGTAGCCCAGCGTCTCCGCCGCATCGAACAATTCGCCGAGGCCCAGCACGCGCACGAGGCCGGCGCGCGCGAATGCGGCGTCATAGACCGCGGCCGAGCCTGCCATCGATCCGGTGTGTGAGGCCGTTGCCTGCGCGGCTGCAGCGTGGCGGCCGCCCTTCAGGACGATCACCGGCTTGATGCGTGCCACGCCGCGCGCCGCCGACATGAACTTGCGCGCCTGCGTGATGCCTTCGACATACATCAGCACCGCGCGCGTGTCGGAGTCGCGCGCCAGCATGTCGAGCACGTCGCCGAAATCGACATCGGCCATGTCGCCCATCGAGATCAGGTGCGAGAAGCCGATGCCCTGGGCCACGCCCCAGTCCGCGAGGCCGGCCAGTACGGCGCCCGACTGCGCCACCGCGGCGATGCGCCCGGCTTTGAGCAGAGTCGGGCCGAAGCTCGCGTTGAGGCCAATGCCGGGGGCTGCGTAGCCGATGCAGTTGGGCCCGATGATGCGCAGCAGATAGGGCTTGGCCGCCCGCAACAGCCGCTGCCGCCAGCGAACGTTCTCGGCCGCCGCGTCGGGACCGCTGCCGGGGCCTGCGCTGATCACCACGGCGGCATGAGTACCGGCCTCGCCCAGCTCCACGATCAGGCGGGGGATCGTCTCGGCCGGCGTCATGATCACGGCGAGGTCGGCCGGCTCCGGAAGGTCCGACACTTTGCGAAAGGCCGTGCGGCCGGCGATCGTGCCGCCCTTGCGGTTGACGAAGTGGATGACGCCTTTAAATCCACCGGCCAGCAGATTGTGCGTAACCGCGGCGCCGACGGAGCCGGGCCGTTCGCTGGCACCGATCGCGACGACCGATTTCGGTGCCATGAGCTTGTCGAGATTGCGAGTGGACATGCCCCTAGAAGAGCGCCGGACCGTTCATCAGCACAAGCCCCGAGACGATCACGATTGCCGCAGCCACGCGACGGCCGCCGAACGGCTCGCCCAGCACCAGCGTGCCGATCAGCGCGCCGAACAACACGGACGTCTCGCGCAGGGCCGCGATATGCGCCATCGGGCCCAGCACCAGGGCGTAGATGGCGATGCCGTAGCCGGTATTGGCGATCAGCCCGCCTCCAACACCGCGATACCACGTCTTCTTCATGTGGGCCCAAATGGTCGCCGGTCGCTTCCAGAAGGCCAGCACCAGCAGCCACGGCCCCTCGAGCACGGCCAGCCAGCCGATATAGGAGAGGCGATGCTCGAAGGTCGGGCCGGCGGCGCGTACGCCCAGCCCGTCCGAGATGATGTAGCCCGCGATGGTGATGCCGGTCAGCACGGCGAACAATGTTGCAAGCCCGTGACGGCTGCCCGGCTTCGGCACGACGTTTTTCAGGGGCATGGCCAGCGCCACGAGACCGAAACTCAGCAGCAGCACACCCACGATGTCCTGCGTCCGCAGGTGCTCGCCGATGAAGCGACCCGAGACCAGCGCCACCAGGAGCGGTCCCAGGCCGCGCGCGATGGGATAGGTGTGGCTGAGGTCACCGTAGGAATAGGCCTTCAGCAGGAAGTAGTAGTAGGCCATGTGGATGACGACCGACAGGAACAGATACTTCCAGGCACCCGGCTCGATGATCGGCACGAAGGGCACGATACAGAGGCCCATCACCGTGCCGGTCGCCATGATCAGGCCGAACGTCGCCAGCCTGTCCGACTGGTCCGACTTCAGGATGGCGTTCCATGTCGCGTGCATCAGCGCTGCCGCGAGCAACAGCGCGACGACGAGGGGCTCGACGACCAAGGGGGCTGCTTTCTTCTTGTTGCCCTCACCCTACGCTCGTGGCCAAGATCGCTACAAGGGCGGAAACAAGAAGCGAGGCATGCGATGACGGTCGAGGCGTACAAGGCGGCGCGTGAATTCCTGCTGGCCAGCCGCGGCGACTATGAGACGGCCTATCGCGATTTTCGCTGGCCGCAGATGGACCGTTTCAACTGGGCGCTCGACTGGTTCGACGCCGAGCTGGCGCGTGGACAGCTTGCCCATCAGCCGGCGCTCACGATCGTCGGCGACGGCGCGGCCAGCCTGACCTTCGCCGAGCTGTCGCAACGCTCGAACCGAATAGCCAACGGCCTGCGCGCACTCGGCGTGAAGCGCGGCGACCGGATGCTCCTGATGCTGGGCAACGTGGCGCCGCTGTGGGAGGTGATGCTCGCCGCCATGAAGCTCGGCGCCGTCGTCATCCCGGCAACCACGCTGCTGACGCCGGTCGATCTCGCCGATCGGTTCGAGCGCGGCCGGGCGCGGCATGTCGTGGCCGCCGCCGGCGAGGCCGCGAAGTTCGACGGCTTCGATCGTTCGCTCACACGCATCGCCGTGGGCGACGCCCCCGCCGGTTGGCACGCCTACTCGAATCTGCTCGATCATCCGCCTGAGTTCACGCCCGACGGCCCGACCCACGCCGACGATCCGATGCTGCTCTATTTCACCTCGGGCACGACGGCGAAGCCGAAGCTCGTGCTGCACTCGCATCGCAGCTACCCGGTCGGCCATCTCACGACGATCTTCGTGCTGGGCCTGCGGCCGGGCGACGTGCACCTCAACATCTCCTCGCCGGGCTGGGCCAAGCATGCGTGGAGCTGCTTCTTCGCGCCGTGGATCGCGGGCGCCACGATCTTCATCGCCAACCAGCCGCGCTTCAATGCTCGCTACCTGCTGGATGCCATCGTCGCCAACAAGGTGACGACGCTCTGCGCGCCGCCGACCGTGTGGCGCATGCTGATCCAGGAAGACCTCAAGTCCTGCAAGACTTCCCTGCGCGAAGTGCTGGCGGCCGGCGAGCCGCTCAACCCCGAGGTGATCGAGCAGGTCGAGAAGGCCTGGGGCCTCACCATCCGCGACTTCTACGGCCAGACCGAGACCACCACGCAGGTCGGCAATCCGCCCGGCCAGCCGATCAAGCCCGGCTCGATGGGCCGCCCCCTGCCCGGCTACAGGATCCGCCTGCTCGATGCCGACGACAAGGATGCCGAGGAAGGCGAAATCTGCATCGACCTCGCGGACCGTCCGGCGGCGCTGATGCAGGGCTACCAGCAGGAGGACGGTTCGATCGCGTCGCTCACCGGCGCGGTCTACCGCACCGGCGACGTCGCCTCGCGCGACAGCGAGGGTTACCTCACTTACGTCGGCCGCGCCGACGACGTGTTCAAGGCGTCGGACTACCGGATCAGCCCGTTCGAGCTCGAAAGCGTGCTGATCGAGCATCCGGCCGTGGCCGAAGCCGCCGTGGTGCCCGCTCCCGACGCCATGCGCCTGGCGGTGCCGAAGGCCTACATAACGCTGACCGCCAGCGGCAAGCCCGACCGCGCCACCGCGCTCTCGATCTTCGAGCATCTGCGCGGCCGACTCGCCCCCTTCAAGCGCGTGCGCCGCCTCGAATTCGCCGAGCTGCCCAAGACCATCTCCGGTAAGATCCGCCGGGTCGAGCTGCGCCGCGACGAGGAAAAGCGGGCGGCCGACAACCAGCGCGGCCCAGGCGAATTCCGGGAAGAGGATTTCCCGGAGCTGGCGAAGTAGCGAAGCACTCAAGAATGTCCTCTCCCCCCCGCTTTGCGGACGGAGAGGGCGATGAGGAGAAATCCTATGAGAGAAAGCGCGGACCGGATAAACTCCCGTCATGCTTCTCCTGATCGATAACTACGACAGCTTCACTTACAACCTCGTCCACTTCCTGGGCGACCTCGGCGCGCGTTGTGTCGTGCATCGCAACGACCAGATCACGGTCGACGAGGCGCTGGCGCTGAAGCCGGCCGGCATCGTGCTTTCGCCCGGCCCCTGCACGCCCAACGAGGCCGGCATCTGCATGGATCTCATTCGGGCCGCGGCGAAGGAGCAGGTACCGCTGTTCGGCGTCTGCCTCGGCCACCAGGCGATCGGCCAGGTGTTCGGCGGCCACGT
>JABMNB010000654.1 GCA_013205335.1 Rhodospirillales bacterium | reverse complement strand
CGTGCTCAATCCCGTGAACAAGGTCTGCGTTCCCTCGGCCGTCGCCGAAGAAGTGGCGCGACGCAATGCCAGCGCCGACATCGACCGGCGGCGCGGCTGACCCTTTCGACCCGACGCGGCGGCTCACTCGACGCGGCGGCTCACTCAACGCGGAGGATGCCGTCAGCGGGGAGCCGCTGTGCCTTCGTCTACCGGTGACGGTATGGCGTCCGCCCTGTGTGCCGTTGCCAGCGCGCAGGCCCGCTCGTTCGCGAGTTCGCCGGCCAGCATCTTCTCCGCATAGAGTCGCTGCGCCTCGTCCAGCAGGCCGCCGGCCAGCTGCTTCGTGAAATGCTCGATGTTCTTGCGCCGAACGAAGCTCTGCATGTCATTGCCCCCCGGGCCGAAATGCGTGCCCCATGGAGCGCCACATTCCCGCGCGTTGCAACCTGCGGGAGAATGCGCCAGATATGCAAAACCTCTGCACGTTTGCCGACAAAGGGTGACGCCCCGGTTCCGCCGGTGCGCCCTTGCGATCATTCGCCGGACGCGACCTTACGCAGATGCGGCCAGTCGCGCACCCAGCAACAGCGATGGTCGAAGTCCGGCACGACGATCAGCTTGGCCGACAGGCCGAATCTGGCGACGGCCGACTCGATCGAGGCCACCGGCACCGTCTTGTCCTGGCGTCCGGCAAAGGCGACCTGCCGCACCGTGGAGAGCCGCTCCGCATGATCCAGCGGATGCTCCGATCCGGCGAGCGGCGACAGGCCCAGGCGGCGCGTCCAGTCGGCCACGTCGAGCGGCGCGGCCACGGTGACGAGCAGTGCCACGTCGCTGCGTCGTGCCGCGACGAGCGCCGCGATCACGCCGCCGCCGGAATAGCCCACCAGCACCAGCGCGCGCTCGGGACGGCGCAGCCGCTCGCGCCCGATGGCGTCGTCGACCGAGGTCACGACATCGGCGGCGAACCGGCCGGTCGTCCAGGCGCGCACGCCGCAACGCGGGTCGGCGCGGCCGGGCGCGAACTGGCAGGGCCGTCCCAGATAGAGGACCGCAGGGCCCGGGTCGGCGGCGGCGAGCCGCAACGCCAGCGGATCGAGCGGCGTCGGATCGGCCGACGGCGTGCGGGCGTCGAGATAGGCCAGCCCGTCGCCCTCGATGTAGACGAACAGCGGGCCGGGCTTTCCATCGTCGCGGCGATGGATTTGCAGGTCGAAGGCCGCGCCCTTCGACGTGCCGGCTTCGAGGCCCCCCGCCTGCGCGATCCCGGCGGCGGTCGCATCGCGGCCAAGCCCGCCGTGGCCGCACGCCGCCAGCAGCGCCGCGGCGGCCACGAGGCCCGCGAGGCGAAGGCCCACCACGAAAGCGGCGGCCATCAGTCCCCCGTTACCGCGGGGTATCGGCTTCCTGCAGACCACTGAAGGCGAATACCTCGCCGGGCTTTGCCTGGCGTGCGATGCCTTGGAGGGCCTGCAAGGTACCCTCGTTGACGGTGGTGGAATTCGAATAGGCACCGGCTCCGCCGAGGGTGCCCGAGATAGTGCCGCCGTTTAGGGGCAGAACCTGCGGCAACTGCGGACCGTTGCCCCAGTCGACCGTCATGGCATTGCTGTTGCGGCCGATCCGCAGATCGGCCGTGACCGTCTTCACGTCACTGGCCCGCACCGATCGGGTGAAGACCACCGGCGTGCCGTCGGTATTGACCGCGATGATCGCGATGACAACCAGCAGCTCGATCAGGGTCTTCTGCGGGATCGGCGTGTTCGGCCCAACGCTGGCCTTCAGCGCTGACGCGAGGTCCGCGCCGTTGAACTCGATCACCGTGTTGCCGATCGACAGCTTGCCGAACCGCGTCCAGCCACCGCTGTCGCTCCGCACCTTCATCACGCCGCCCGGACCGGTCGCCGTCCCGCCGACGTTTGGAATTATTGCGAGTCCGTGGCTGCCCTGCTTGATGTTGCTCCGGCTCGTGCTGATCGTTTGCTCCTGCGCGGTCGGCGTGCCGGGGCCGCCGGACCCGGCATTTCCCTGAGAGCTGCCCAACTGCGTGGCGCTTACTTCCTGCAGCGCGGTGTTGGCGTCGACCATGCCGGGCGCGCTGTTGCGGGCATTGACCTGAAGAGCGGTCACGAGAGCCGGATCGAGCGGGATGGGGCCGTTGGGGCCGGGCACGGTCAGCGTCGCCGTTCCCGTCCTCGGCAGAACCTGCGGCGGCTGCGGACCGTTGCCCCAGTCGACTGCCATGGCATTGCCGTCGCGGCCGATCCGCAGATCGGCCTTGAGCGTCTTCACGTCACTGGCCCGCACCGATCCGGTGAAGACCACCGGCGTGCCGTCGGTCTTGACCGCGATGATCGCGATGACAACCAGCAGCTCGATCAGGGTCTTCTGCGGGATCGGCGTG
>JABMNB010000653.1 GCA_013205335.1 Rhodospirillales bacterium | reverse complement strand
GTGCCGTTGGCGGTGGCGTAGTTCACCGTCACGGGGCCGGTAGCAGCCTTGTCGAGCGTGACGACGAACATCAGCTCGGCGGTGCCTGAATTCCCCTCGCGGATCGAGACATCGCCTACCGAGAGCGCGGGCAATGTGATCGCCGCATCGTCGTTGGTAAGGGTGCCGGTTGCCGAGCCGTCGGCGATGGTCGCGCCGGCGGCATTGGCGAGGCGGACGGTGAAAGCCTCATTGCCCTCCGCCGCCGTATCGCCATTGACCGTCACCTGGATGGTCTTGGACGTTTCCCCCGCAGCGAAGGTGAGGTTGCCGCTCGCGGCAACATAGTCGCTGCCGGACGTGGCGGTGCCGTCTGCCGTGGAATAGGCGACCGTGACCGGGCCGGCCGCCGCCGCGGACAGGGTCACGGTGAAGGTCATGAGCTTGGTGCCGGAGTTGCCCTCCTGCACCGACACCTCGGCGATGGACAGGCCGGGCGTGACCGGATCCGTCGTGTCGAGGGCCAAGTCCCATTTCTCGATCGCGCTCGCGTCCTTCGCGCGGACATTGTCCATGCTCAGCTCGGCGAGCGTCACGTCGTCGAGCTTGTAGGTCTGGTTGTTGCCGGTGATGGTGATGACGACCGAGCCGCCCACCTCGGCGATGGAGAAACTGTCCTTCTGGAACCAGCCGAAATCGAGAACGTCGAGGTCGGGGTCGAAGGCGAGGACCGTATTGGTGCCCCACATCCAGTTGATGGTGGTCACGGTGGCCGCGCCGTCGCCACCTGTCTGGCCACCGCCGCCTGTCCCTCCGCCGGTTGAGCCGCCGTCCGCCTGGGTGCCGTCCCAGCCTGCATAGTCGGAGACGGTGCCGTCATCGTTGAAGTCGTCGTGCCAGAGCTCCTCGGCGAGGGTGAGTGTCTTGCCGGACTCGTGGGCGGCGATGAGGGTCGAATAGCTCGGCGTGTCGTAGGCACCGAACTGCTGGATGTATTTGAGGATGGAAGTGCCGTATTCGTCGGCCGAGGCGCTGCCATTGTTGAGAAGGTCCAGCGTGCCCCAGGCCCCGCGCAGATGGGCGGCGGCAAGAATGCCGGTGAGGGTGAGCGTGACGGTGACGCTCTGCCCATTGGTGTCCATATAGGTGCGCTGGGTACCGATCAGCGCGTCGAGGCTGGTGCCTTTGGCCTCGAGCCCGCTCTCGATGACGTTGAGGTTGTAGCCGAAGGCATCGAGGATGATGGCTTCCTGGATGTCGGTCTTGAGCGTGGCGAAGCTGTCGACGCCGTTCTTGCCGGTGAAATGGCCGGTCCACAGGTTGCCGGTATTGTCCTGATAATAGCCGAGGTCGATGAGCAGTGGCTCGCCGAACTGATAGCCGACGAAGCCCAGCGCGTTCACGGAGGTGTACTGCATGTCGCGCCAGGAGAGCTGGCCGGCCTGATAGGCGTTCCAGTTGGCATCGCCCACCCAGCTCCGGATCTGGAATTCGGTGATCCGTCCCGAGAGATAGCGGTCGTAGTCGACACCCGATTCGAACGCTCGCAGCGCGTCCAGAAAGCCCGTGAAAGTTCCGTTCGACATGACAGCCCCCTCCGGCCTCAACGCAGGTACCGACCTCGCGATATCGTCGATATCCATGTGTGGTAGTCCAATACCATAACCGTTCGATGTCGGACGGTTCCAAGGCCTCAATCAAGCTGTGATATTCGAGTGACTCAATGGGGAGCGCGCCGCTGGAGTGGCGCGCTCGAACGAAAACGGGGGCGCCTGAGCACCCCCGTTTCGACAAGATCAGAACTGTGTGGAAGGTGTTACGCGGCTTCCGCCAGCGCCACGCCCTTTTCCTTGAACACCTGCTCGAGTTCGCCCGCCTCGAACATCTCACGGATGATGTCGCAGCCGCCGATGAACTCGCCCTTCACGTAGAGCTGGGGGACGGTCGGCCACTGGCTGAACTCCTTGATGCCCTGGCGCAGTTCAGGGTCGACGAGGATGTTGACGCCGTGGAACTTCACACCGAGCTGGCTCAGCACGTCGACCACCGCGGCCGAGAAGCCGCACTGGGGAAACACGGGCGTCCCCTTCATGAACAGCAGAACGTCGTTCTTGCCGATTTCGTCGCGGATACGCTCGAACACCTGGGGTTCGCTCATGATCGATCTCCGTGGGGCGCCACCGGGGCGCGGGATTGACTGAATATAGGGCGTTCAAGGCCTTTGCGCCATGGTGGTCAGCTTGAGGGCGTGGAGAACGCCTCCCATTCGGCCGCCCAGCGCGCCGTAGACCATCTGGTGCTGCTGGATCTTGGATTTGCCGGCAAAGGCGGCCGAAATGACCGTGGCGGCATAGTGGTCACCGTCGCCGGCGAGGTCCTGGATCTCGACCTCGGCGTCCGGGATGCCTTCCCGGATCAGACGGACGATGTCGTCGGCGTGCATGGGCATGACAGGATCCTTCAGGCGGCGCTGTTCATGTGGCGCTGTTCATGTAATTGGGCAGCCAACCTTCGTGGGCGTCGCGCAACTCCTGGAGCGGCAGCGAGAGCAGCCCGTCGACCACCAGGTCCGGCCCGCCGGAATAGCCCAGCAGAACGGCGGGGGCACCGGCTTTTTCCGCCGCCTCGATAAGGGCACCGCCATCGTCGGTCGCGATCAGGTAGCGGCCCTGGTCCTCGCCATAGAGGTAGGCATGCGGGGCGGCGGCGCCGGCCGGCAGTTTGATCGACGCACCCGTGCCGCCCGACAGGCACATCTCCGCCAGCGCCACCAGCAGCCCGCCGTCGGAGAGGTCGTGGCAGGCATGGACGCGTCGGCCGACGATCTCGCCGCGCACGAAGTCGCCGTTGCGGCGCTCGACGGCGAGGTCGACCGGCGGCGGGGCGCCTTCCTCGCGGCCGTGCAACTCGCGGAGATAGATCGACTGGCCGAGCCACCCTTTGGTGAAACCGATCAGCACCAGCGCAAGACCGGACTGGGTGAGCCTCGAGCCGGTCGAGGTCGCGATATCGTCGATCACCCCCACCGCGCCGATCGTCGGCGTCGGCAGAATCGGACGGCCCTCGGTCTCGTTGTAGAGCGAGACGTTGCCCGAAACGACGGGGAAGTCGAGCGCCGTGCAGGCCTCGGCCATGCCCATGATGGCGCCGGCGAACTGGCCCATGATCTCGGGCTTCTGCGGGTTGCCGAAGTTCATGTTGTCGGTGACGGCAAGCGGCCTGGCCCCGACCGCGGTGATGTTGCGCCACGCCTCGGCCACGGCCTGGCGGCCGCCTGTCTCGGGATGGGCCTGCACGTAGCGCGGCGTACAGTCGGACGTCATGGCGAGGCCCTTGTGGCTCGCGGCCTTGGGCGCACCCGGCACGCGCACCAGCGCGGCATCGCCGCCCTGCGGGCGGATCGCGGTGTTGCCCATGATGAGATGGTCGTACTGGTGCCAGATCCACGCCTTACTGGCCAGATCGGGGCAGCTCATCAGGGTGAGCAGCGAGGCCTTCCAGTCCGTCGGCGCGGGTACCTTCGAGACATCGAGCTCCGGCGGCAGCGGCGTCAGCGTCCATGGCCGCTCATACATCGGCGCTTCGGTGACCAGCGGCGGGATCGGGATGTTGCCCACGACGTCGCCGTGCCAGGTCAGGACCATGCGCTCGGTATCGGTGAGATGGCCGATCACCGCGAAATCGAGTTCCCATTTCTCGAAGATCGCCCGTGCCTGGTCCTCGCGGCCGGGCTTCAGCACGATCAGCATGCGCTCCTGGCTCTCCGACAGCATGAGCTCGTAGGGATTCATGCCGGTCTCGCGCATCGGCACCTTGTCGAGTTCCATGACGAGGCCCAGCCCGCCCTTTGCCGCCATCTCGAACGAGGAGGAGGTGAGGCCGGCCGCGCCCATGTCCTGGATGGCGATGATGGCGTCGGTTGCCATCAGCTCGAGGCAGGCTTCGAGCAGCAGCTTCTCGACGAACGGATCGCCGACCTGGACGGTGGGGCGCTTGCTCTCGCTGTCCTCGTTGAATTCGGTCGACGACATGGTGGCGCCGTGGATGCCGTCGCGGCCGGTCTTGGAGCCGACATAGACCATCGGATTGCCGATGCCGGCGGCGGCGGCATAGAAAATCTTGTCGGTCGCGGCGACGCCCACGGTCATGGCGTTGACGAGGATGTTGCCGTTGTAGGCGGCATGGAAGTTGGTCTCGCCGCCGACGGTGGGAATGCCCATGCAGTTGCCGTAGCCCGCGATGCCGGCGACGACACCCGACACGAGGTGCCGAGTCTTGGCGTTCTTCGGATCGCCGAAGCGCAGCGCGTTGAGGTTGGCCACCGGCCGCGCGCCCATCGTGAAGACG
Organism: Rhodospirillales bacterium; assembly: GCA_013205335.1. GTDB lineage: Bacteria > Pseudomonadota > Alphaproteobacteria > Reyranellales > Reyranellaceae > Reyranella. The sequence continues at coordinate 598 of JABMNB010000653.1, read as the reverse complement.
TCGCGCAGGATGCCGCCAACGCCCGTCGCCGCGCCCTGGTAGGGCTCGATGTAGGAGGGGTGGTTGTGGCTCTCCATCTTGAAGATGGCGGCCTGGCCGTCGCCGATGTCGATGACGCCGGCATTCTCGCCCGGGCCCTGGATGACCCAGGGCGCCTTGGTCGGCAGCTTCTTCAGCCACACCTTCGAGGACTTGTAGGAGCAGTGCTCGCTCCACATCGCCGAGAAGATGCCGAGCTCCACCATCGTGGGATCGCGGCCCATGATCTTCAGCAGGCGCTCGTATTCGTCCGGCGCCAGCCCGTGCTCGGCCACGACCTGTGAGGTGATCGCGGGCTCGTTGGGCAGCTTGACCGGCGGGTTCTTTTCCTGGGCAACGGTCACGACACGTCCTTCATCAAAGCGGGCCTCACGAAAGCGCCTCGACCATGCCCTCGAACAGAGCCTTGCCGTCGGTGCCGCCGAACATCGGCTCCACCGCATTCTCGGGATGGGGCATCAGGCCCAGAACCGTCTTGGTCTCGTTAAAGATGCCGGCGATGTTGCTGCTCGAGCCGTTGGGATTGCCACGTCCGTCGACCGTGCCATCGGGGGTGCAG
>JABMNB010000652.1 GCA_013205335.1 Rhodospirillales bacterium | reverse complement strand
CCGGTGCTCGCCATTGTGGGACAGGTCGGATGTGCCACTGCGCAGTAGTTCGATTGCGATATCGTCGCCACTCTCGAACCGTGTGCGACGGTCGGCACGTCCCGAGACGATCGCTTCGGACGCATGTTCGATGAGCTCTGCTTCGGCCAGAACGACGCGTCGCAGGCTTGCCCGGAACGGCAGCTCGCCCCGCACCACCTCGGGTCGCGTCCGGCGCAGCACGTGATCGCGCCAGAAGTCGATCCGTTCGCCTGCCGCCACCTCGTCGGTCGTCAGATCGACAAGATTTCCGCGATCCTGAGACGCCCGATCAAGCATGCAGTGTACCTATTGAGACGCACGGCAATACCACGTCCCCAGCACACTGCAATAATGCCGTCGATTGCATGGTTGCCTGAACATGGTTCAGCCATTGTAGGACAGACGGAACCGGGTCCAGGACCGGATCGGCCTCGCAAGAGTTGGCGTGTACGGGGCTTAGGGTGGTGAGAGTATGAAAGTGACTTCTCGGCGGGACGGGATCGACGATGGCCGTCCGGAAAAGACGGCGATGCCGAGGCGGCACCTGTTGAACGCCGGCACGGCCCTTGGTGCGTCGCTGTTGCTGTCCCAGACCGCCGCGGCGCAGCATCAACACCCCGCGCCAGCGCCCTCTCCACCCGCCGGCTCCGCGCAACGTGCCCCGACTCGGCCACGTCCGCATCACGATCACTTCGCGATGGGCCTTGACCCCGGCCCGGTCGTCGAGGCCCGCCCACCGACCATGGATCAGCCCCTGGTCGAGCCCGAGATACGGCGCTCGACCAACGGCGTACTGCAGACGACGCTGTCCTGCCGCTACGCCTACAAGGATATCGGCGGCCAGCGCCTCTACCTGCGCAGCTACGAGGGCGCGCCGTTCGGGCCTACCTTGCGCATGAAGCCCGGCGAGACGCTGAAGATCCGGCTGACGAACGACTTTCCGCCGAACCGCGATCCCATGCCCGCGAACATGGCGATACCGCACCAGTTCAACAACACGAACTTCCATTTCCACGGGGCGCATTGCAGCCCAAGCGGCATCGCCGACAACGTCATGCGCTCGATGGTGCCGGGCAAGAAGTATGACATCGAGATCACGCTGCCGAAGGACCATACGTGCGGCACCTACTGGTACCATCCGCATCACCATGGCGGCGCCGACGTGCAGATGGCGAGCGGGATGGCCGGCGCCATCATCGTCGAGGGCGATTTCGCAGACGTGCCGGAGATCACCGGAGCGCGGGAGCGTGTGATGCTCATGTCGCAGGTCGTTTTCGACGCCTTCGGCATGATCGAGGATTTCTCGACCCTGTTTCCCGAGACGGCAACCCGCTTCCTGGCGATCAACGGCCAGCGGCGGCCGACGATCGAGATGCGACCGGGCGAAGTGCAGCGCTGGCGGCTGGTCGGCTCGCAGTACCAGGACGACATGTTTCTCGAGCTGGAGAAGCACGACCTGAACGTCATCGCCTATGACGGCATCCCGTTGCGCGACATGCAGTCAATGAGGACACTCCTGTTTGCCCCGGGCCAGCGCGCCGACATTCTCGTGCAGGCCGGCGCGCCCGGGACCTACGAATTCCGCGCCCTGCCGTACGACCAGGGCCATCCCTCACCAGTAGGTCCACTGGCCCGCGTCGTAGTCTCCGGCGATCCGATGCCGATGAAGCTGCCGGCGCGCCTGCCCAAGCCGCCGCTGGACGACATCAAGGACAGCGAACTCACAGGGGGCCGCACGGTCGTGCTGTCGGCGACTGTGCCGGAAGCCGACGCCGCCGGCCATTGGCAGGAATTCAGCTTCCTGATCGACGGCAAGACCTTCGACCCGAACCGCATCGACCAGCGGGTGAAGCTGGGCGCTGTCGAGGAATGGACGATCATCAACACCCACGAGCACGACGATCACGTCTTCCATATCCACACCAACCCTTTCCAGGTGACGCAGATCAACGGCGTACCCCAGAAGGACCTCCTGTGGCGCGATTCCGTCATCGTGACGCGCAAGGGCGGCAGTGTGGTCTTCCGGTCCCGGTTCCTCGATTATACGGGGATATTCATGCTCCATTGCCATATGATGAACCATGAGGAGATGGGCATGATGCAGACCGTCGAAGTCTACAAGGACTGACGCCCGATGAATCTCAACACCATCGCCGAAGTGAAGCGGCCGGCCTCCCCGGACGAGATCGGCCCGTGGCGGCCGAACTATGCGTGGTTGGCAGGCGGGACCTGGCTCTACTCCGAACCGCAGATCGCCACCGACACGCTCATCGATCTCGATTCGCTGGGCTGGCCCCCCCTCACCGCGAGCCCGGCCGGGCTGGAAATCGCCGCCACCTGTCGCGTGGCCGACCTGCATGCCTACACGGGACCCGCGGAATGGACGGCGGTGCCGCTCTTCCGTGACTGCATCGATGCGTTCCTGATGTCGTTCAAGATCTGGAATGCTGCGACGATCGGCGGGAACGTCGTGATGTCGCTGCCGGCGGGCGCCATGATCTCGCTCACCGCCGCGCTCGAAGGCGTCTGCATGCTGTGGCCGCGCGACGATGCCCCCCGGAAAGTTCCCGTCGTCGATTTCGTCACCGGCAACCACACGAACGAGCTGCGGCCCGGCGAGCTGCTTCGCTCGATCCATCTGCCGGCGTCCGCGCTGGCGAAGCGCTACGCCATGCGGCAGATGTCGCTCACCCGCCTCGGACGCTCCGCCGCGCTGATCGTCGCCACGGTCAATGAGGGCGGAAGTGATTTCCTCCTGACCGTCACGGCGGCGACGCCGCGGCCTGTGCATCTGCGCTTCGACCGCACGCCGACGGCCGCCGCGCTTCGTCAGGCGATCGACGAGCAGTTGCCGGCCGACGGCTATTTCCAGGACGTCCATGGCTCGGCCGCCTACAAGCGGCACATCACCTATTACTTGGCCGAACAGATCCGCGCGGAACTGACGTGAGCAGGTACGAAGTCAACGGCCATCTCTACGCGGCCGAGCCGCGGCCCGGCCAGTGCCTGCGCACCTTCCTGCGCGATCTCGAAGTTTTCGGCGTGAAGAAGGGTTGCGACGCGGGCGATTGCGGCGCCTGCACCGTCTGGCTCGACGGCAAACCCTTCCATTCCTGCCTCGTTCCGGCCTTCCGCGGCGAGGGCCGCAAGATCACGACGCTCGAGGGCCTCGCCACCGACGGGCAGATGCACCCGATCCAGAAGGCCTTCCACGATGCCCAGGCCTTCCAGTGCGGCTTCTGCTCGGCGGGCATGATCATGACCACCGCGGCCTTCAGCGAGGAGCAGAAGAAGGATCTGCCCCATGCGCTCAAGGGCAACCTCTGCCGCTGCACCGGCTATCGCTCGATCGCCGACGCCCTTCGCGGAAAGTCCAATATCGAGGCGGACGTCGCGGGCAAGGCGTGCGGCGCCAGCCTGCCCAATCCCTTCACCGACACCATCCTGACGGGCGCGGCCCGCTATACGATGGACGTTGCGATGGAGGGCATGTTGCACCTCAAGGTGCTGCGCTCGCCGCACGCCCATGCACGCATCGTCCGCATCGACAGGACGGCGGCGCTGGCAGTACCCGGCGTGGTCGCCGT
>JABMNB010000651.1 GCA_013205335.1 Rhodospirillales bacterium | reverse complement strand
TCGACATGGGCGGCACCTCGACCGACGTCTGCCTGGTGCAGGACGGCCGCCCCTCGCTCGCCGCCGAAACGGAAATCGACGGCCTGCCGATCCGCACGCCTGTCCTCGACATCGTCTCGGTCGGCGCGGGTGGCGGCTCGCTCGCCTGGGTCGACGACGGCGGCATGCTGCGCGTCGGCCCGCAGAGCGCCGGCGCCGATCCCGGGCCCGCCTGCTACGGACGCGGCGGCACCGAGCCGGCGACGACCGACGCGCATATCGTGATCGGCACGATCCGGCCCGGGGCCTTCCTGGGCGGCCGCATGCAGCTCGACGGCGAGGCCGCACGCCGCGCCTTCGAGCCGCTGGCCGAACGCTTCGACCTCAGCATCGAGCAGGCCGCCGCCTCGGCCCTGCAACTCGCCGACGCCAACATCGTGCGCGCCATCCAGCTCGTCTCGACCGAGCGCGGCCGCGATCCGCGCGACTATGCGCTGGTCCCGTTCGGCGGCGCCGGCCCGCTCCATGCCGCCCGCATTGCCGAGGAGCTCGGCATCTCGACCATCGTCGTGCCTCCCAATGCCGGCGTGATCTCGGCCTACGGGCTCGTCGCGTCCGACTATACCAAGTTCGACGCCGTCACGCGCAAGATGAGGCTCGACGACAGGGCGGCCCGCGACGCCGGCCGCATCTTCGCCGAGATGCGCGAGCATCTGTCCGCGCAGTTCGCCGACATGAAGCTGCCGGGCACGCTCGACTACACGCACACGCTCGACATGCGCTTCGTCGGCCAGGCCTTCGAGGTCGGCGTCGAGATTCCGGCGGACCGCCTCAGCTCGCTCGACGCGGCCTATCTCTCCGGGCTCTTTGCCGACGCCCATCACCGAACCTTCATGCACGGCGCCAATCTCGACCGCCCGGTCGAGATCGTGACCCTGCGCGTCGGCGCCACCTTGCCGATCGGCGACGCGCCGAAGCTCGACCGCGAGAAGCTCCCGGCCCGCCCACCCGAACAGGCGAAGATTTTCCACGGCGAGGCCTGGCTCGACTGCAGCCGCTACACCGCCGAGGCGCTGAACGCAGGCCAGCAGATCACGGGCCCCGCCGTGATCGAGGGCTACACGGCCACGACCTGGGTGCCACCGGGCTGGACGGCCGGACTCGACGCCGCGGACAATCTGATCCTACGGAGATCGCCATGAGCACGCTCGGTCCGATCGACTATGCCGTCATCAGCCAGGCGCTGATCGCGAGCGCCCGCGAGATGGGCGTCAAGCTGATCCGCTCCGCCTATTCGACGATCCTACGCGAGGCACGCGACGGCTCCGCGGGCCTGATGGACCGCGACGGCAACACGGTGGCGCAGGCCGAGCTGATTCCCATGCAGCTCGGGCCGATCGGCGAGACGCTGCGCGCCTGCCTGCGGCGTCATCCCGTCGATACGCTGAAGGAAGGCGACTTCCTGATCAACAACGACCCCTTCGAGGGCGGCCAACATATCCCCGACGTCTTCATCTTCACGCCGATCTTCGTGGAGGGCCGCGTCGTCGGCTTCGGCGCCTCGGTGGCGCACCATCTCGACCTGGGCGGTGGCGCGCCCGGCCTCAACATCCATGCCTCGGACGTCTACCAGGAAGGCCTGCGCTTCCCGCCCTCGCGCTACAGTTTCGAGCACGATTGGAACGGCGGCTCGTTCGAGCGCCTCGTGACAGCCAACGTGCGCGTACCCGACCTCACCATCGGCGACTTCAACGCGCAGTTCGCAGCCAACGCCATCGGCGTGATGCGGGTGAAGCAGCTTTGCGGGCGCTACGGCACCGACAAGGTCGAGGCGGCGATGCGCGAGATGCAGGATTATTCCGAGCGCCGCGTGCGCGCCGCCATTGCCCAGGCGCCCAAGGGCACGTTCTACGGCGAGGACGCGGTCGACGATGACGGCCTCACCGACGAGCCGCTGGTGGTGAAGGCCAAGGTCACCATCGCCGAGGATTCGGTCGAGATCGATTTCGAAGGCACCTGCGCGCAGGTGAAGCGCAATCTCAACTGTCCCTACTCCAGCACGCTGTCGGCGGCGCTTTCCTGCGTGAAGTCGGTGCTGACCAGCCCCGACATTCCCTACAACGAGGGCATGGCGCGGCCGATCACGATCAAGGTGCCTTACGGTTCTCTGCTCAATCCGCGGCCGCCGGCGCCGGTGCGGGCGCGCATGATCCCGGCCTATCGCGTGTTCAACGCGGTGATGAAGGCGCTGGCCCAGGCGCTGCCCGACAAGGTGATCGCCACCGGCTTCGACTGCACCACCGCCTTCTGCCTCTCCAACCTCGGCGAGAAGGGCTACAGCGTCTATCTCGAGATCTTCGGCGGCGGCTACGGCGCCTCGCGCGATGCCGACGGCTGCGACGCCGTCGATTCGCCGCTCAGCAACTGCTCCAACGCGCCAGTCGAATCGCTCGACATCGACTACGACTTCTTCCGCATCGTCGGCTACGAGCTGGCGCCCGATTCATTCGGGCTGGGCGCGCGACGCGGCGGCGCAGGCTTCACGCGCCGCTGCGAGATCCTTCGCGACGACGTGCAGCTCGCGATCTACTCCGACCGCTTTCGCCTAGCGCCGGAAGGCCTTTTAGGCGGCGAGCCCGGCCAGCGCGGCTATTGCCGCATCTTCCGCGCCGACGGCACCGTCGAGGAACTCAAGAGCAAGGCCGCCCTCGACCTCGGCAAGGGCGACATCGTCGAAATGTTCGTGGGCGGCGGCGCGGGATTCGGCCGGATCGTCGAGCGTCCCGACGCGATGATCGACCGCGACCTCGCCGACGGGCTGCTCACACGCGATCCACGTAACGCAAGGAAGATGGCGGCCGAGTAGATCAAATTCCTCCCCATTCAAATGGGGAGGAAGTTACGCCCCGACCGGCTTCAGATAGAGGTCGCTCGCTTCCTTCGTGACCTTGCCGGCTTTGCGCAGGCCGAGCCCAGGTTGTCAGGACGTCCACGCGCCGATCCCAGCAATACCCAGGCCCCTACAATCCCGGGAATCGCTCCCCGGGCGTTTTCCGTTCATTTGTTTCGTCTATTTCGTTTGTTTCGTTTGCGCACCTTGGCGACGTCGCCGGGGCGCAGGGTCGGAACGAGCACACGATTCGCCGCAGAGTAAAGGTCCCTCGCTACGCTCGGGATGACAACGTTGTCGGGCGCACGTCGTGCGCCAAAGCAAAATTGTCATCCCGAGCGTAGCGAGGGTGTGGATTCAAGTTTGAAGTGCAACAGTTGAGCGATGAATACCTCGGCCGGTGTCTTGAACCCAAGGCATTTGCGCGGGGTGTTGTTGTATGCGGCGATGCAGGCGTGGAGAGC
>JABMNB010000650.1 GCA_013205335.1 Rhodospirillales bacterium | reverse complement strand
GTTTTCGGCCGCCAGATACTCGTTCCGCGCCCGCAGCGCCTGGTCCACCGTCCCCGTCACGTAGGCCAGGATACGCGCCCAATCCATAACCGCCCCTGCCCTACACCCGACTCGACCACGGCATCATGGACCGTCCGCGAAATTGTACTCAGCCGCCTCAGGAACTACTATCGATGCCGCGCAAATCACTGTTCCCCGGCCGTTTCAGTTTTTTGGCCATACGGGGTCCTGGTGGTATGGCCCGGCCCAGGCCCGCGCCGACGGCGCACAGTGGAAGGCCGCCAGCTTCTACGCCGTCTATATCGGGTTTCGCTGCGCTTACGATGCGAAGGGCTGATGGCATGCCTCATGGGAGGCGCGGCGACCGGCGACCGGGGCCGCGTTGAGAGACGGTGGCTCTCAGTCTGCTGTCGCACGGCCGCGGCCCCGGAGCACGAGAGTCCTCGGGCCCTGTTGATCAGCGTCTACCTGCAGATCACCCGCGTCGCTCAGGAGGCCGAAGGACGGCGGACGGCGACCAGCGTCCCGTAGCCCGCGACCGCGCAGCAGGCCGCCAGCGCGAGGTAGAACAGGGCAAAGAAGGGATCGCGCTGCCCCACGCCCATCCACAGGGCGAGTCCGCCGAAGCAGAGGGTGAGGACGACCGCCGTCCACCACGCGACCCGCACGCCGAGCCGCAGCTTCTGCAGGCGCTCGTGGGGCTTGGGCTTGGCCGACCCGTCCCGCGGCGGCGGCGCTTCCCTCGGCGGCGCCTCCCGGCCGGACTGCTCACGCACCGGCGCTTCCTTGCGCGGCGGATCGATCGGCGGGGCCTCGTTCGGAGGCGTGTCGTTCGGAGGCGGGCGACGGTCGGACATGGGACACAACGCACGCCGGCGGCCAGGGATGCATGACCGACACCTTGCCACCCACCTCCCCGCCCGTTCAGGCGGCGGCGCGTCTCCGCCAGAACAGGTTGCCGAGATAAACCACGGCAAGCACGCCGAGGCCGAACAGGTCCGTGGCGAGGCCCGGGACCAGCAGTCCGAGGGCGCCGGCGACCAGCAGCACCCGCGAGGCCCTGCCGATCGCCCCGACACCGTACAGCCAGCCTTCCAGACCGGCGGCCAGCAGCCAGACTGCGAAGCAGGCCGTCGTCACGTCATGGACGATCTGCAGCGGCGTGCCGATCAGGAGGAGCGTCGGATTGAGCACGAACAGGAACGGCAGCACGAAGTTGATCAGTCCGAGCCGCATCGCCCAGATCCCCGTACGCCAAGGGTCGGCCCGCGCGATGCTGGCAGCGGCGATCGCCGCGAGCGCCACCGGCGGCGTGATGAAGCTGATGAGGCCCCAGTAGAGGATGAACAGGTGGGCGCCGATCGGGTTGAGCCCGCCGCCGATCAAGGCCGGCCCCAGCGTGATGGCCAGGAAGATGTAGCAGGCGCTCGCCGTCATTCCCATGCCGAGAATGAAGCTGGTGAGCGCGCCCAGGATGAGCAGCAGATAGATGTTGCCGCCCGCGAACTGCAGCAGTTCGCGCGAGAACGCTCCGCCCACGCCGGTGTAGGAAAGCGACCCGACGATGAAGCCGACACCGGCCAGGATGGCGACGATGTTGACGATGTTGCGGGTGGCGTCGGCCGCCAGGTCACGCAGGCCGGCGAGACCGAAGCGCTTCTCGCCGAACACGATCGTCGTGCCGATCAGCACGGCGGTCGCGATATAGGGGGCCAGGGCCTCCTGCTTCATGACCAGCAGCAGGTAGGTCAGCAGGCCAAGGCTGAACAGGAAGTGCCATCCGCGCTTCAACACCGGCAGCAGGGGTGGAATTTCCGCAGCCGGCTGGCCCTTCAGCCCGTTGCGCGCGGCATAGTGATCGGCCTGCAGCAGCAGCGCGCCGTAATAGAGAAGCGCCGGCACGATGGCGGCGAGCATGACCGTGCTGTAGGGCACGTTCAGGAACTCGGCCATGATGAAGGCGACGGCCCCCATGACCGGCGTCATGAGCGCGCCGCCCGTCGAGGC
>JABMNB010000649.1 GCA_013205335.1 Rhodospirillales bacterium | reverse complement strand
TCGCCCGGCTCGAGCCTGGTCAGTTCGCCCGGCACCAGCACGCCGGTCTCGGCATCGCGCGTGAAGCCAAGGGAAGTCTCCGAGCCGCGCAGCATGCCGACCAGCCCCCACATCTCGTGATCGTGCACGGGTGTGTTGGCCTTGGGCGCCCAGACGAAGCTGACGACGCAGAAGCGCTCGAACGGATCGCACCACAGGAGGTTCTGCGCATAGCCGTGCGCCGGCACCCTGGCCGCCTGTTCGGGCAGCCAGTCGTCGTGCTTCACCAGCTCGCCCAGCAGCTTTGCCCCGACCTCGACGATCGCCTTCTCGTCCTTGTCCTGCCAGGCGCCGCCGGTGAGCGATGTCATGTCGCCGATGAAGCGGCGCAAACGGTCGATGGTCATTCCGCGGCCTTTCGCAGGAAATTGGCGCCGAAGATCGCTTCCGTGTCGGCGCCCAGCGCCGGCGGATCGCGTCGCTTCGCGATGTCGGTGGCGGAGATCCTGACCGGGCTGCCGAAGGTCCTGGTCTTTACACCGGAGGGGAGTTCCATCTCCTCGACCCAACCCATGTGCTCGACCTGGGGATCGGCCAGGATCTGGCTGTATGTATTGATGCGCCCCTGCGGCACGCCCGCCGCCTCGAAGGCGCCGAGCCAGTGGTCGACGCCCTGCTTGGCGAACTCGACCTCGAGCAGGTCCTTCAGCGCCACCTGGTTGGCGGCGCGCGACTGGGTGGTGGCGAAGCGCGCATCTGCCATGAGGTCGGGACGGCCGACCACCTTGGTCACCTGCTCCCACAGCTTGTTGTTGCCGGCGGCGATGACGAAGTGGCCGTCGCCGGCCTGGAAGGCCTGGTAGGGGGCATTGCGCGGATGGGCCGAGCCCAGCTTCTTCGGGTCGCGGCCGGTGCCGAAGAATTCGCTGGTCTGAAGTGCGGCCATGCCGAGGCTGCAGCCCAGCATCGAGGCGTCGATATGAGCGCCGGGTCCGCCCCCCGCGACGCGGCGCAGGATCGATACCACGGTCAGCGCGGCGTACAGGCCGGTGCCCGTGTCGGAGACAGGCACGCCGCATTTCACCGGCGCGCCGTCGGGCTCGCCGGTCACGCTCATGATGCCGCTCATCGCCTGCACGGTGACGTCGAAGCCGCCTTCGGTCGATCGCGGGCCGCTCTGGCCGAAAGCCGAGATCGAGCAATAGACGAGGCCGGGCTTCTCGGCCCGGAAGGATTCATAGCCCAGGCCCAGGCGATCCATCACGCCCGGCCGGTTGTTCTCCAGCACCACGTCGGCCGACAGGATGAGCTGTCGCGCGGCCTGCTTCTGCGCCGGGTCCTTGAGATCGAGCACGACCGAGCGCTTGTTGCGATTGATCGAGGCGAAGTTCTCGCTGTAGCCCTCGCTGATGGGCGGCCACTGGCGCATCATGTCGCCTTCCGGCGGCTCGACCTTGATCACCTCGGCGCCGAGATCGGCCAGCAGCATGCCACAATAGGGACCCGCCAGGACCTGGCAGAATTCGACGACGCGTACACCTGAAAGCGGCAACATGATCAGCGTGACCCGTCCTGCGCGATGTAACGCGGCCAGTCGTGCGAGGCGACCTGGTCGAGCGACGGCGTCGGCTGGCCGAGACGGAGCTGATAGATCCAGTAATTGGTGAGCACGCGCTGCACGAAGTCGCGCGTCTCGTGGAGCGGGATCAACGCGATGTAGAGCAGCGGATCCTGCGAGGCGTTCAGCGAGTTGTCCCAGCGCATGACATTGCCGGGCCCGCCATTGTAGCCGGCAGTGGTGCGCACGAGGTTGCCGTCGGTTTCGTTCAGCAGCATCGAGATGTAGGCTTGGCCGAGCGACACGTTGACCGGCGGATCCCACGGGTTGGCGCCCGCGGTCTCCGGCGCGTAGCGCGCCGAGACGGCGCGCGCCGTCGCCGGCATGAGCTGCATCAGGCCCATGGCGCCGACGACGGAACGCGCCTTGGGATTGAACGCCGATTCCTGGCGCATGAAGGCGTAGACCAGCGCGCGGTCGACGGTCGAGCCGCTGGACGGCTGCCACGGCGGGATCGGATACATGCCGCCGTCATAACCCTTGATGTTGTGGCGCTGGTCCCAGTTGGCATTGCCGACGCGCACCGCGAGGGCGGGCAACTGCGCCTTCAACGCCAGCGCCATCACCGTCTCGACATATCGCGGATCGGCGTCGATCGATGCGGCGAAGAGTTCACGTTCCGCCGCCGTCGTGGCGCCGAGCTGAAGCAGCGCCAGCGCGCGCCGGGCCGCACGATCGTCGCGCAGCATGTCGGAGCGGCGCCGGTCGAGTGGCGGCACATCGAAGTCGGGCTGGATCTGCATGCCCAGCGCCTTCTGGGCGACGAGCCCATAGAAGGTCCGGCCATGCAGCGCCGCGCGCTTGAGATAGGGCGCGTACTTCTGTGGATTGCCGGCCAGCAGGTTGGCGCGCGCTGCCCAGAAGGAGCCGGCGGAAAGGGTCCACGACGAGGCCCGGTCGGGCGAGGCGTCGGCCACCAGCTCGAAGCGGCGGGCGGCTTCGGCCATGTTGCCGCGTGTAAAAGCCGTCATGGCGGCCGTCCAGTTGGCGTCGGGCGGCATGCTGGCCTCGACGGGGATCTGCATGCCGCGCTGTGGATCGGCCTCGAGCTGGCGGGTGCGCAGGCGTCCGCGCCACAGCTCGACTTCCTGGGGTCCGAGAATCTCGGTCGACGACTTGCGGTCGAGCAGGACGAAGGCGGCGTTGAACCCGCCGTCGTCGGCCATGGTCTGCAGACGCGAGCGCAGTTCGGCGGCGCGGCCGGCATCGGCCCCGTTCACGGTGCGGGCGGCCGCGAAATTGGGCGAGCCCGGGGTGCTGCCGACGAAGGTCGCCGGCGTCAGCTCCGGTCCACCCGCCGTACGGCGTGCCAGTGCCAGCCTGTAGATCGCCGGCGCGTCGGGATGGTCGTTATAGTCCTGAAGCCAGGCCGCCAGCTGTTCGTACCGGGCGGGATAGTTGGGGCTCAGAAGGCGCTGGGCGCCGACATAGCCCATCAGCGTCTTGTCGGGCAGCTGCCTTATTTCGTCGTCGGCCTGCGCCCAGCTGCCGGCCGCCTGTGCCTGGAAGATGCGCCGATAGCGATCGCGCGTTTCATTATCCAGAACAGTCGGCAGGTCGGGGACGACCGCAGCCTCGTCGAGCTCGACGACCGGGGGCGGCGGCACATAGACGGCCGGGCGGGCGACCGGCCGGGCGGCCGGGCGCGCCGGAGGCCGGGCAGCGACGGGTTTGGAAATGGCGGGGTTGGTCGCCTGGGTCGGGACGGGCTTGTTGGCCGTCTGGGCCGAGGCGGGGGCCGCCATCAGGGCGGCCGCACCGATCAGGACGGCGGAAAGGGCTGTTCGCATGGCGCACCGTAGTTTGACTCTGGCGGGGGCGACAAGGGCCGGTGTCGCTATAGTGTGCGGAACGGAGGACCGGAATGAACCTGCACCAAGAGCGAGCCGTGGCCGTACGGCGTCTGATCGACGAGGCCCGCATCATCGAGAAATCGGGCGTGACCACCGCCAACCTCGAGAAAATCGGCGGCCTGCTGTCGTCGCTGGCCAGCCGCACCGATCTCTTTCCGCAGGAAGAGTTCCCGCTGGGCGCCGAAGGCGGCATCTACCGCCTGAGCGAAGATCCCGACCATCGCTTCGCGCTCTATGCCTCGGCCGGCGGCCCGGGGAAGAAAGTGCCGCCGCACAATCATACGACCTGGGCCATCATTGCGGGCGTCCACGGCGCGGAGCGCAATGTGGTCTATGAGCGGCTCGACAACGGCGCGCAGGAGAACGTCGTGCAGCTCCGCGAGGCGCCGTCGAAGGAGAAAACGCTGAAGCGTGGCGACGTGATCGCCTTCCTGCCCGACGACTTCCACCACATCGAAACGCCGGTCGGCTCGGGCAACGCGCTGCATCTCCATTTCTACGGGCTGAGCCTCGAGCATCTGCCCGGCCGCGTGACCGTCGACATGACTTCCGGCACCGCCAGGCGTTTCATGGTCAGGCCGAAAATCCTGACGCCTCTGCTCACGGTGCAGCAGGTCAAGGAGATGCTGGCGTCCGGCGAGGTCTTCGCGTTCTTCGACGTGCGCGAGGAAGGCGAGTTCTCGACCCAGGGCCATCCGCTGTTCGCGACGCCCCTGCCGCTCTCGCGCCTCGAGCCGCGGGCGCTGGCGCTGCTGCCCGATCCCGACACGCGCATCGTGCTGATGGACGACGGCGAGGAGGGCCAGAATCCGCAATGGACCGGCCGCGCCAACCGCGCCGCCGCCCAGCTTTCCAAGCTCGGCTACACCAACCTCGCGGTCATGGCCGGTGGCCTGAAAGCCTGGCGCGACGCGGGTTTCGAGGTCTTCACCGGCGTCAACGTGCCCAGCAAGGCGTTCGGCGAGATCGTCGAGCACGGCAACGACACGCCGCGCATCGATGCCGCCGACGTGCAGAAGATGATCGACGACAAGGCCGACATGGTGATCCTGGATTCACGGCCGCTGCCGGAATTCACCAACATGTCGATCCCCGGCGGCGTCGACTGCCCCGGCGCCGAGCTGGTCTATCGCGTGAAGGACTTCGTGACGCGGCCCGAGACGCTTGTCGTCGTCAATTGCGCCGGCCGCACGCGCTCGATCATCGGCGCCCAGTCGCTGATCAACGCCGGCCTGCCCAACAAGGTGATGGCGCTGAAGAACGGCACGATGGGATGGCACCTGGCCGGCCTCACGGTGGCGCGCGGCGAGACGAAGAGCTTCGGCCCCCAGGGACCCGAAGCGGCGAAGTTTGCGCAGGCCGCCGCCGCCAACATCGCGGCCAGGATGGGCATTCGCACGATCGACAGGACGGGCTACGCCGCTCTGGAAAAGAAAGGCGGTCCGCTCTATCGCCTCGACGTGCGCGACCCCGCCGAATATGCGCAGGGCCATCTGAAAGGCTTCCGCCACGCCGCCGGCGGCCAGCTCGTGCAGGCAACCGACCAGTATGTCGGCGCGCGCGGCGCCACGATCGTGCTGCACGACAATGACGGCGTGCGCGCCACCATGACGGCGCATTGGCTGCTGCAGATGGGCTGGAACGAGACCTATGTGCTCGACCACGAGCCGGCTGCCGGCGAACTCACGACCGAAGCCGAGCCGCGCTACCCGGCGGGCTTCACCATTCCGACGGTCGCCGCGGTGACGGCCGCCGGGCTGCAGACGTCACTCGCCTCGACCCTGGTGATCGACCTCGACACCAGCCTCAAGTATCGCGACGGCCACGTGCCGGGCGCCTGGTTCGCCAAGCGCGCCAATCTAGCCCGCACGCTGCCGGAAATGCTAGCCAGGCAGCCCGGCGCCACGCGGGTCGTTCTGGTGTCGCCGGATGCCGAGATCGGCGCGCTGACGGCCGCCGAGATCGCCGACACGACGGGCGGCCTGCCCGTCGCCGTTTTGTCAGGCGGCATGAAGGCATGGCGCGAGGCGGGCTTTGCCGTCGAGACCGGCCACGTCCACATGGCCGACCCGCCGACCGACGTCTGGTACCGGCCCTACGACTTCAAGGAGGACGTCGAGGCGGCGATGCGCCAGTACCTGGACTGGGAGGTCGACCTCGTCCCGCAGGTCGAACGCGACGGCGACGCCCGGTTCTCCGTACTGCAGCGGTAGAACGGCGGGCGGCTTGCATTTCAGGGCCTTGTCACATCGTCGCGTACGCTTGACACCCCGCGGGCCTGCCCATAGGTTCCGGCGCGTTTTTCATTGTGACCGCACCGTGTTGGTGAGGTGGCGGTGGGAAGCCCGGAGCGGAGCATCCGGTTATGGCTGAAGACGATCGGAAATCGACCCCTGACGAGCTGGATCGGCGCCTGAAAGGTGTCCGGCAGGCTTACCAGAAGGGTACGGGACGGTCGTCGGGACCCGCGACAGGCGGCGCTGGCGGCGAAAAGCTGGGCGTCGGCATGCGGGTCGCGGTCGAACTGGTGGCGGGCGTCGTTGCGGGAGCCTTTCTCGGCCTGATGGCCGACCAGTGGTTGGGCACGAAGCCCTGGCTGCTGATCGTGGGGTTCGTACTGGGGTGCTGTGCGGCGTTCTTGAACGTCTACCGGGTTGCGCAGGCTGAAGAGCGGCGCAGCAAGGCCTCCCAGGATGAAAAGAAGAGCTGATTGGGGATAGAGTATCGTGGCCAGCCCGCTTGAGCAGTTCGCTATCCAGCCCGTAAGTGCCCCGCTGTTCAGCATCGGTGGCCACAGTATCGCCGTCACCAACTCCGCACTCTTCATGATGGCCGCCGTGGTCGTCTCGTCGGGTCTGCTCCTGGCAGGCGCCGGCAAGGGCTCGATGATCCCGGGCCGCATCCAGGCGATGGCGGAACTCTTCTACGAGTTCATCGCCAACATGATCCGTGACAATGTCGGCGGCGGCGGCAAGAAATTCTTCCCGTTCATCTTCTCGCTCTTCATCTTCACGCTGTTCGGCAACATCCTGGGGATGATCCCCTACGGATTCACCTTCACCAGCCATATCGCCGTGACCTTCTTCATGGCGATGGTGGTGTTCCTCGGTGTGACGCTGATCGGCCTGTTCAAGCACGGCCTGCACTTCTTCTCCCTGTTCTTCCCGCATGGCGCGCCGCTGTTCACAGCGCCGATCCTGATCCCGATCGAGCTGGTGTCCTATCTCAGCCGTCCGATCAGCCTGTCGGTCCGACTGTTCGCCAACATGACGGTGGGCCACGTGCTCCTGAAGGTGCTGGCCGGCTTCGTCGTGGCGCTCGGCTTCTTCGGCGTCGTCCCTCTCGTGGTGCTGGTTGCCATCACCGCCCTCGAGCTGCTGGTCGCGGTGCTGCAGGCCTACATCTTCACGATCCTCTGCTGCATTTACCTGAACGACGCGCTGCATCTGCACTAGTCGCCGCGCCCGTACCGAACCATCCAGAACGTCAAATCCGTCAGTAAACAGGAGATAGAAATGGACGCTTCAGCCGCCAAGTTCATCGGTGCAGGCCTCGCCGCCATCGGCATGATCGGCGCCGGCATCGGCGTGGGCAACGTCTGGGCGAGCTACATCACGGCGCTGTCGCGCAACCCGGCCTCGAAGGCCGAAATCGGCGCCAACATCTGGATCGGCTTCGCCGTCACCGAGGCCATCGCGCTGTTCGCGCTGATCGTCGCGCTGATCGCCCTCTTCGCCTGAGTTCGATCGTGCCCGTTCAGGCACTTCGGACTTCGGTCGCCGCGGCAGCCCTGATCGGGCTGCCGATTGCCGCGCAGGCAGCCGGCATGCCGCAGTTCGACGTCAAGGCGTTCCCCAGCCAGATCTTCTGGCTGGTGGTGTGTTTTGCCGTTCTTTATTTCCTCATGGCGAAGCTCGTGCTGCCGCGCATCGGCAAGACGATCGAGAGCCGTGAGCACAAGATCCAGGCCGACCTCGACGCGGCCCAGAAGGCCAACGACGCGGCCCGTGCCACGGGAGCCGAGCAGGACAAGGCGCTCGCCGAAGCGCGTGGGCAGGCCTCCGGCCTGATCCGCGAAGCCTCGGAGGCCGCTGCGGCCCAGTCCTCGGCCAAGCTGCACGAAGTCGGCGAGCGTCTGGCCGGCGACATCGCTGCGGCAGAACGGCGGATCGGCGAACAGCGGACGCAGACCCTCGCGGGTCTCGCCAGCATGTCGACCGACATCGCCACGGCCGTGCTGGGCAAGCTGGGCGGATCGTCCGATCCCGCGCAGGTCGCCCGCGCCGTCGACGAGGCAGCAAAGGCAGGCAAGCCATGATCAGCACCGCATGGGCAGCCGACGCTCAAGGCGGCGGAGGTATATTCTCCGATCCGACGTTCTGGGTCGCCGTCTCCTTCGTCCTGTTCCTGGCGATCGCCGGAAAACAGATCGTGAGGGGACTGACGAAGCTCCTCGATGACCGGACCGCGCTGATCGCCCGGACGCTCGGCGAAGCCGAGAAACTCCGCAACGAGGCGCAGAGGGCGCGTGACGACGCTCAGAAGAGCCTCGCCGACTCGGCAAAGCTTGCCCAGGAGATCGTGACCCAGGCCAGGCAGGAGGCGGTACGCCTCGCCCAGCACGCCGCCGAGGAACGCGAAGCGTTGATCGCCCGCCGCGAGCAGCAGGCCAAGGACCGCATCGCCCAGGCCGAAGTCCAGGCGACCAGGGAAGTGCGCAACATGGCCGTCGACGTGGCGCTCGCCGCCACGCGGACGCTGCTCAAGGATCAGGTCGGCGCCGGCCGGACGCAGGGCATGATCGACGAGGCCATCACCGAGTTGCCCCGCCGCCTGCACTGACTGATCGAAAATAGGGATCGCCCGCAAAAAACAAGAGCGGGCAACCTGGTGCCCCCGCCGCAAGGCGGGGGCTTTTTCTTTGCCCGTCACTCTTCCGCCTGCTTCGGAGGATTGCCGCTTAACCCAATAGGCAGATATCGGGAAAGGTCATTGCTAAGGAAAATCCCTGCAAGGACTTATGCAAGATTCAAAGCATCAGGGCTGCATGCCCAAGCGCTACGGAAACAGATAGCGACAATCAAAGAAGCTACGGCTGCGCCGGAGGTGGCTCTCCAAAGATCACATGCGCAAGCCAATCGTTTCGAAGCAATCGCTCCTTTCGATTGTTCACAGCCTCTTTCGCCGCGAGTTCATAATCACCGGGAAGACTCTCGCCGAACTTCTCCAACCTATCCTTAATCTGCTTCACCCCTATATTCGATGCAGCTGGCAGATTGTTCGAAATCAATACGAGTAACGAAAATGCATTTGCCTTCCGAAACCAGATCGATCCTTTAGACAGGCGCAACTTGGAAAAAATCTCTGCTGCTCTCTCAAACGTCTCAACAACACTGTCCTTATTCGGAAAGGATTGGGAGAATTCGTTCATGAATTCCTTCGTTTTCTCGTTTCTATTGTAGAAACCAAACATGTGCGTCGTTAACAAATTGAGGGTGAACATTAGGTGGACCATGCGCGCGGTCTCATAGGGGGAAAATATCTTCCCATCCAAAAGCACATCCTTGAATGCTTTCTTCGCAGCATGCGCCTGAGCCCAAGCTATAAATTCGCCAGGAATGTTCGAATCTTGCGAAGGCGCCACCGCATCATCGTCCTCTGCTTGTCCCGCTAACTGCAGTTCACCGCACAAAAACTTAGCGACTAGCATAAACTCCGACGTTGCTAACTCCGTCGAGTATCTCTCGATGTTTGAGAGTGAGTAGAATGTCCTATTGAGGCGCTTGAAGATCTCGACGATCTGCGGATCATCATCCTTAAGATCCAGGTCAATGACCGCCACTTCATACTTTAAGAACTCTTCTTTCTCAGACGCGCTGAGATCGCCAAAAGTCTTTCCCGAAACTGGAAAGCCGTTATCAACAAACTCAATGACCGCGCTCATCCGTTGTTGACCATCTACGATACTAGAAGTGCTAATCATTGATTCAGTGTCAATCGTGCCTCTTGCAATGAAAATTTGGGGGAATGGATATCCCTTCAAAATGGTCTCTATGAAATCGGCCTTGTGGACGCTCCTCCACACCAGATTCCGCTGAAAGAAAGGCGATAGATTTAATGTCTTTCTTCTGACTTCGCTAACCAGGTCGACAATCTGCCGGGTGCGAACCGCGTAGCGAATCATCTTAACTCTCCCCGAACAGCCCTAATGCAGTCCATTTGCTTTGTCAGATATGCTCTCTCAGAAAGATAGATCGCGCCGTTTATATCTTTGAAGTGCTCTCTATATTTTCCTGAGAGTTGATAGAAGAACGCATTCCAGGAAGATTTATGCGGTCCATGAGGACCCATGTCCGGGCGGAGCATTCCTTTCTTTGTCAAAAGCGTAAAAAAACGAGTTGCAGTTTCCTGATCAACAAACTTTGTTAAGGGCACCTCGAATAATAGCGCCGCTGACTGACGTGTGCGAGTCTCGTAGCTGACGAGATGGTTCGGCGAGGGCGATGATGGCGC
>JABMNB010000648.1 GCA_013205335.1 Rhodospirillales bacterium | reverse complement strand
TCGTCGCCCGCAAGTTCGATGGTTCGGCGCGTCGAGGCCCTGGCCGGCAATTCGGAAGAACGTAAAGGTTTGATCCCGTTCATTCCACGGCTTCTGTTTCAATTCATCCTGTTCTTGCTCAAGAATCCACCGGTCATCGAAGCGGTTTGGCAGCGTGACAATGCCGTTCGGCAGTCAGGTCGCGGCCCAGGCGCGCTGCATCGCCGGTCGCGCGTTCAATCGCGCGATGTAGGCCGCCACATTCGGCTTGTCGGACACGTCCGCTCCCAGCCTCTGCGCAACCGTGCAGGCATGACCGGTCATGATGTCGGCCCCGCTGAACTCGCCCGCCAGGAACTCGCGGCCTTCGAGACCGGCGTCGACGGCGGCGAGCATGCGCGACAGCAGCTTCACGGCACGGTCGACATTGATCTGATTGCGGCGCTCCTTGGGAAGGAGGATCGTCTCCACGACGATGATATTGACCGGCGGCATGATCATGCCCTCGGCGTAATGCAGCCATTGCAGATAGCGGGGAAATTCCGGCGACGAAACTGACGGGACGAGGCGGCCCTTGCCGTGCCGGGCAAGGACGTATTCGACGATGGCTCCGGACTCGGAAAGTCTCACCGCGCCATCCTCCAGCGTCGGCACCCGACCCATCGGATTGATCGCGAGATACTCGGGGCTACGCATCCTGGCGTCCCCGAGCCTGAAGCTTTCGATTTCGTGGGGCAGGCCCAGTTCCTCGAGCAGCCAGACGATGCGGACGGAGCGTGTGTTGGGTGCGTGATAGATCTTCATGACGGTCCTCTCGTCCGTTGGCCAATCCGGTCCTGTTCGACACGCAGGAGCGTCAGGCGGCGATCTCGAGCGCCTTGCCGTTCACCAGCGTCTCGCCCTTGAGGTTGTCGACGGTCACGTGCGTATCGTACCAGGTCAGCCGGGGACGGGCGCCGAAGCGCTTGGTCAGGTCTGCCATCCGCTCCTCGGTAAACCAGGCTTCCGCGGCCGCGCGGCTTTCCCACAAGTAGACGCCGCCGGTGCCCGCTTCGCCGTTCAGGTAGTCCTTGCGGATCAGGCCTTTCCGGCCGAGATCGCGATAGACCGGGGCGGTTCCGGTGCCGCCCTTGATCGCTTGTTCCTCCGTACGCTTCGGCAGATCGAATTGTACGACAACGATGCAATTGCCCATGGTGTTTTCCTCCCGTTGGACGGCTGCTATTCGCCCTTGAAGGCGGGGGCGCGCTTCTCGCGAAGGCTGCCGACGCCTTCGCGAAAGTCCTTCGTCATTGTCGCCAATGCCTGTTCATGGTCGGCGGCTGCGAAGGCCATGTCGTAGCTGTCGTCGATTGAGGTCCAGATCTGGGCCTTCATCGCGGCGAGCGATCGCGGCGCGGAGTTGGACGCGATGTTGCGGGCATAGGCAGTGACATGGGGCAGCAGGGCGGCGTCATCGAAGACCGCGTTGACGATGCCGAGCCGATCGGCCTCCTGGCCATCGATGCGCCGCGCCGTATAGAGAAGATCGGACGCCCGCGCCGTGCCAACCAAACGCGCAAGCAGCCACGCCGATCCCTTTTCGCCCGGAACGCCGAGGCGCGCAAAGGTGGCGTTCAGCATCGCCGAACGCGCCGCAAAGCGAATGTCGCAATGGAGCGAGAGGATGAAGCCCCAGCCGAAGGCCGGGCCGTTGATCGCCGCGATGGTTGGCTTGCGGCTGGTGATCAGGCCGTTCCAGCCGCCGCTGAAAAAACGCTGCAGTTCAGGTCCGATATCGTCGCCCCATTGCGGAGCAATTCCCGTTTCCGTGACAACGGTGCCGCTGCCGCCGCTGCCAATGATGCCCAGATCGAGTCCGGCACAAAATCCTCGGCCTGCGCCGGTGATGACGATGACACGCACGGCGGGATCGGCAGCGGCTTCGGCGACGCGGACGAAGAAGCCGCTCAACATATCCGGCGTCAGGGCGTTGAGCTTCTCCGGCCTGTTGAACGTCACTGTCGCGACGCCGGCTTCGACGGTGTAGAGGATCGGGGCGTCATTCACGGCAGGCCTCCCGGGCGGTTGCGAACGACACCTATTGGCATTGTCCGTCATTCGTCTCGCGTATCGTTCTTCCATACGAAACGATCTTGAGGACAGGAGTTTTCGCCATCCGGTTCGAACGTCCTCTCATCGTCCCTACTTTGAACTATCCTACCCGGAACGCGACAATAAGTAAGAGCAGCAGGATCGGTCAGGAAAGGCAAAGTAACCATGGCTATTCACAAGAGAATTCTCGAGTGGCAGGCCGCGAACCCGACCGTCACCTGGATCGTCTGGGGCATCGTCTGGGCGATCGTCCTTTACCTGTTGTTCAGGCCAAGCCCGGCCGGCGGCGTTTAGAGAAACTGAGGAAACGATTCCATGGACGGCATCCTGACGGGCACTTCGGCGAAGACGACAGCCGAGAGGTGGCTTGGCGAATTCGCGGCGGCATTGACCTCCGGCAATCCCGGGCAGCTTGCGGCGCTCTTCGCTCACGAATGCCATTGGCGCGATATCCTCGCTTTCACCTGGGACCTGCATACGACCTCCGGTGCCGATGCCATCGCGCAGCGCATGCTTCCGGCGCCGGCTCGCGTGGCGCCGCGCGCGGTGCAGCTTGCTGCGGGCCGCACGCCGCCGCGCCCCGTCAAGCGTGCGGGAACCGACGCGATCGAGGCGATCTTCACCTTCGAGTCCGAGGTCGGTCCGTGCAATGGCGTCGTGCGCCTGGTCACGGAAGACGGCAAGCCGCGCGCCTGGACGCTGATGACGGCGCTAGACGAGATCCGCGGTCACGAAGATCCGGCTAACGGCAAGCGCTGGCAGGACGTGGACTGGAAGCGCAACTTCGGCGGCGAGAACTGGGCCGACCGCCGCCGGCGGGTGATCGCCTACGAGGATCGCGATCCCACCGTTCTGGTGGTGGGCGCGGCCCAGGCGGGGCTGATGGTTGCCGCGCGTCTCGGCATGCTCGGCGTGGACACGTTGGCGATCGACCGCGAGAAGCGAATTGGAGATTCCTGGCGCCGCCGCTACCACGCGTTGACGCTGCACAACGAGACGCGGGTAAACCACTTTCCCTACATGCAGTTCCCGCGCTCCTGGCCAGTCTTCATCCCGAAGGACATGCTGGCGAACTGGTTCGAGCTCTACGCCGAGGCGATGGAACTGAACGTCTGGACCGCCACGGAACTCACCGCTGCGACCTACGATGAAACGGCGAAGCGCTGGACCGTCACTCTGAAGCGCGCCGACGGCAGCGAGCGGATCATGCATCCG
>JABMNB010000647.1 GCA_013205335.1 Rhodospirillales bacterium | reverse complement strand
GGCCCCTGCCCGACGAATGGCGCCAGTGGCTCGATGGCTTCGCGCGCTCGCCGGTCAGCCCCGCCGTCGTCCGCGCCCTGAAGGCGGTCGATCCCGGACGCGGGCCGGAGTTCGAGACGCTCAATCTCAGTTTCCAGGCGGCCGCCGAAGGGATCGGTGTCGCGGTCGGCATGCGGACGCTGGCCGCGGCCGAAATCACCGACGGCAGCCTGGTCTGCCCGTTCGCCTTCCGCCGACGCAGCAGCCGCTGCTTCCAGGTCGTCGCGCGCCGGGGCGGCGCCAACGGTCGCGCCGTCGACCTCTACCGGCGCTGGCTGACCGACGAGGCGCGACGGGTCGGTCCAGCCTGACGCGGCGCTTTCGACCCGATGGGACGGTGCGTCCGGAAGATTGCCAGCTCGCGACCCTGCCCTTATGGTTTTCGCGTTCTCAGGGCAGGGTGAAACTCCCTACCGGCGGTATGCAGCGCGAGCTGCGAGCCCGCGAGCGCCTTCCGAAGGGAAGGGTCAGCAGATCAGGTGCGAGGCCTGAGCCGACGGTCATAGTCCGGATGAAAGAGAACGTGTGTCCCGCGGCTCTTGTGGAGCAGCAGGCCCGCGCGTGATCGCCTTGGGTGACGTGTCTGTTCGCCAAAGGAGATTGCCATGACACACACCCGCTACGCCTTCGTCAAAGCCAGGTGGCACGCCGACATCGTCGACCGTGCGCTCGACGGATTCCTCGAACTGATTCCCGCCGAGCAGGTCGACGTGTTCGACGTGCCGGGGGCGTTCGAGCTGCCGCTGTTCTCGCGCGACCTCGCGGCAACCGGAAAGTATGCCGCCGTCGTCGCCGCCGCCTTCGTGGTCGATGGCGGGATTTATCGTCACGACTTCGTCGCCCAGGCCGTCGTCGACGGGCTGATGCGGGCCGGCATGGATACGGGCGTCCCCGTCCTGTCGGTGTCGCTGACGCCGCATCACTATCAGGAGACCGAACACCACAATCAGATCTTCCGCGCGCACTTCGTCGAGAAGGGCCGCGAAGCCGCGCGCGCCGCCCTGATGATTGGCAAGGCCCGCGCCTCCATCGCGGCGTAGGGCGGACGTCGGGAAGACGCGACGCGAAGCGGACGCCGACCGGCCATTGTCATCCCGAGCGTGAGCGAGGGACCTTTGCAAGCGCTACCAAAAGGTCCCTCACTTCGTTCGTGATGACAACGGTTTGCTAGTCCAGCCGTACGCTCACGCCTTCCAGTCCTTTGCCCGACGCCGGATAGCGCTTCATGACCTCGGCATCGTGGCCGGGGATCACCATCTCGACGCGGCCGTCGGCCAGCTTCTTGAGATTGTCGAAGCCCGCGAGCACCTCTCCGCATTCAGCTTTTCGAGATTCTGCGAATCGACAATTGCAAAACCTTGTTCCGCAGCGCCCCCAGGAGCGGGTCGGCAAGACGCAGAAGGCGGCCGGACGAATCGCCGTCGCTTTGGCCGCCGAGAGAGGGCTGGAAACGCGACAGGAATTCCCGGATGACAATCTTGCCGTAGGCGTCGTTCGCATGCATCCAGTCGGGCGTCGTCCAGGTCGGGCGGCGATATTCCTTCTTCGACAGAAGGGGCGTGGCGAGAGTCGCCTTGGGCTGCTCCAGCACGATCAGGTTTTCACCGGCCAGGCGGCGGCATGCCTCGTCATAGGCTGCGCGAAGAGACGGTGCATCGGTCGCTGCGGCGGCCATTTCAATGCCCTCCGGGGACTTGTCCAACGTCAGGATGATTTCGGAGGGGGCAGGGGTGGGCGCCAGCCAGATCACCTTGTCGGTGATCTGGCGGAGCTTGCCAACGATGGCCATTGCCGATGAGGCGTTCAACCGGTCGCCAAGGGTATCCTGGAAACATGCATCGGAAACCAGGTGAAACCTGCCTTCCTGTCCCTTGTGAGCATCGGCCCGCCATCTTGAGTAGAGTCCGGCGACGGTCCTCACCCCGCATCCCAGGCCCACGACGCAAAGTGCGTCGTAGTCGGCAGCGACCAGCTCGCGTCGGCCGCCGGAGGTGATTTCGATCCATCGCGCGACGTCCTCGCTCTTGAAGACGAGCCGGTCGCCCTGCGCTTCGCAGCACTCCAATTGCGCTCCCGGTGCGGCGAAAAACACGAATTCGACGTCCGGGTAAGCCTTGCCGAGTGAATTCCAGGCGCGCTTCCAGCAATCAAGATGAGAGTTGCCCAGCAGGGCAATGCGGATCATCGGGAGAACGCATCGAGCAGGATGTCCTCGCAGACCACCTCGGCGGCCGGGGCCTCGGGCGTACGGCCCTCCGCACGGCTCTTGTCCGGCTCGCCGGCAGGCCCGCCCGGTACGGACGCTTGCGCAAGGGCCGGCTGCGCCTCGAAGAAGATTCGCATCACCGCCTCCACGCCCGCCTCGGTGATCTGTCGTGCATCGTCCGAATGGAACGCGCCCCGCGTGGAGGCGCTGGAGAGGAGGTCGAAGGACGGGAAATAATCGACGTTCTCGAAAGCCTCGGCCAGCTTTCCGGCCACCGCACGCAGCACCGATTTCGAATAGGTCGTCGCGACGAGAACGTGTTGGTCGCTGGCCGTGGCGGCGAGCGGAACCGGCGAGACGGTGAGCAGGAACTTCAACTCGGGATTCCGCTTCATCGCGAGCCGGCGGAACTTGATGAAGTCCTGGTACACCTCGAGGAAATCGAAGTTCCTGAAGGCGTGCACTTCGGGCTGATAGGAGCCGGCAATCGTACCCGGTGCGGTCGGATACACCGTGCCCGACTCCCTGTGGGTCCAGGCTTCCGTCAGGCCGAGCGTGAAGACGAAGACATCTGACCTGGCGAACAGGCCTCGCACCCGGGTGAGATGCTGCACGCGGTGTCGCTGCACAGCCTCGGCGGAAGGCAATCCCGCGGGTTCGACCCCGATCCGCATCGCATCGAAGAAGCGGCCGTCCCGTTCCCAGACGGCATCGGACGGCGCGAACCGGCCAAGGGCTTCCTCGGTGAGTTGCAGGAGATGGCGAACCGTATAGATGTTGCCGTATCGGGCCGAATATATGCCGTAGCCGTATTTGACGGCGTTGGCTGCGGACAGGCCGGGTGGGGCCGGCTCGAGGTCGACGACGGCGGCGTTCCTCGCGCGCAGATATCGGGAAATATGCTGGGCGAAACAGCTGCCCGCTGTCGCAATGCGCGTATCCGGGGCGAAACGGAACTTTGGCTGCCACAACTCGGAGACGGTCTCGGGAGACCGCTGGGACACGGCTCCCTTCCAGAAATTTCTGGCAGGGAGGTCGGAGTATGGCGAAATCATCGGGACATTCGATCTCGTTCGGGATTGCACCGTGTTCGTTGCTGCGAGTCCCTAGTCGAGCCTGACGCTCACGCCTTCCAGTCCCTTGCCCGACGCCGGATAGCGCTTCATGACCTCGGCGTCGTGGCCGGGGATCACCATCTCGACCCTGCCGTCGGCCAGCTTCTTGAGCTTGTCGTAGCCCGCCAGCATGTCGGCGACCGAGTAGACGATCGAGAACAGCTTGTCGTTGTTGACGCCCCAGAAATAGTGGCTGGCGTCGGAGGCCAGCACGAGCCAGCCGTTGCGCGTGTTGATGCGCACCGACTGGATGCCGGCGGTGTGGCCGCCGATCAGGTGCAGCGAGATTCCGGGCTGCAGCTCCTCGTCGCCGTCATGGAACACCAGGCGGCCGCCGTAGAGCGCGCGCACCATGCCGACGATGTCCTCGCACTCGTAGGCGTGGCGGAACGGTGCCTTGCACATGTGCCGGCCGGTCGCGAAGTTCATCTCCTTGTCCTGGAGATGGAAGCGCGCCTTGGGGAAGCGGTCCCAGTTGCCGATATGGTCGTAGTGGAGATGGGTGACGATGACGTCCTCGACCTCCTTCGCGTCGATGCCGATCTCGCTCAGCAGGTCGGCGGGATTCTTCTTCACCTCGCGGCCGCGCTGTTTGCCCACCGTGGCATTGAAGCCGGTGTCGATGATGATCGGCTTGCCGCCGATCGCGCGGTGGCCGTTCTCGTCGAGCGGGATCGCCGCCCAGACGAAATAGTCCATCGGGAAGTCGGCATCGTGCGGGTCGGGGTTGATCTGCACTTCCCATGCCTTGCGCGGCAGGTGGGCATACTTGACCGCATGCACCTCGTAGATCGGCGTCGAACGCATCTTTGTTTCCTTCCCGGCGGGTTCGTTGCCGCGACCCTAGCGCGCCCGCGGGCTGCCGCGCTACACTCGCAACATGGCCCGCACGGACCTCGTCCTTGGACAGCGAATTAGCACCACGGTTTGCCCTGCAAACCGCTGCGTTGCCGCGTTCGCCTGTCACTCGTCCAAGGAATCGTCCGATGTCTGCCGTACTCTCCCTCAAGCGTAACAATTCCGCCGTCCGCTACTGTTTCGAGGCCGACCCCGAGCCCGGCGTCCTGCCGCGCGCGCTCGAGCTGTTGGCCAAGCGCGGCCTCGTGCCGGCCCGCGTCTTCGCCCAGGCCGATGCCGACGGCCTGAACGTCGAGATCGAGGTCGAAGGGCTGGAGCCGATGGTGGCCGAACATGTCGGCCGCTCGCTCGGCCAGATCGTCGGCGTGCGGCAGGTGTTCTAGACTGGAACTCCGTCGGTCTTCGCAGACACGACCTCACCCTGAGGAGCGCTCCGCAGGGGCGCGTCTCGAAGGGTGGGCGCGAGCACCACGCATGCAGCCCATCCTTCGAGACGGCCGC
>JABMNB010000646.1 GCA_013205335.1 Rhodospirillales bacterium | reverse complement strand
GCGCGTCGACTACTCGGGCCGCTCGGTCATCGTGGTCGGTCCGGAGCTCAAGCTTCACCAGTGCGGCCTGCCGCAGAAGCTGGCGCTCGATCTGTTCAAGCCCTTCATCTACTCGCGCCTGCAGAACTACGGCATGGCCAACACGATCAAGGCCGCCAAGCGCATGGTCGAGAAGGAACGGCCGGAAGTTTGGGACATCCTCGAGGAGGTCATCCGCGAGCATCCCGTGCTGCTGAACCGCGCGCCGACGCTGCATCGCCTGGGCATCCAGGCGTTCGAGCCGGTGCTCATCGAGGGCAAGGCGATCCAGCTCCATCCGCTGGTCTGCACGGCCTTCAACGCCAACTTCGACGGTGACCAGATGGCGGTGCACGTGCCGCTGTCGCTGGAAGCCCAGCTCGAGGCGCGCGTGCTGATGATGTCGACCAACAACATCCTGTCGCCGGCGTCGGGCAAGCCGATCATCGTGCCGTCTCAGGACATCGTGCTCGGCATCTACTACATCACGCTCGAGCGCGAGGGCGAACCGGGCGAAGGCTCGCTGTTCTCCGAGATCGGCGAGCTGGAGCATGCCCTGCACAGCCGCACGCTCTCCATGCACGCGCGCATCAAGATGCGTCTGGAGGCCTACGACGACAAGGGCGTGCTCGCCAGGCGGGTCGTCGAGACCACGCCGGGCCGCATCCTGCTGGCGCAGATCCTGCCCAAGCACGAGAACCTGCCGTTCTCGCTGATCAATCGCCTGCTGACCAAGAAGGACCTGCAGAACGTCATCGACTCCGTCTACCGCCACTGCGGCCAGAAGGAGACGGTGATCTTCGCCGACCGCCTGATGGGTCTCGGCTTCTATCACGCCTGCCGCGCCGGCATCTCGTTCGGCAAGGACGACCTCGTCATCCCCACGGCCAAGGTGAAGCTGGTCGCCCAGACCACCAAGGAAGTGAAGGAGTACGAGCAGCAGTACCAGGACGGCCTGATCACCTCGGGCGAGAAGTACAACAAGGTCGTCGACGCCTGGTCGCGTTGCTCGGATCGGGTTGCCGAGGAAATGATGAAGGGCATCTCGACTCCGCTGCCGGGCAAGCCGGTCAACGCGGTGTGGATGATGGCGCACTCCGGGGCCCGTGGTTCGGCCACGCAGATGAAGCAGCTCGCGGGCATGCGCGGCCTGATGACCAAGCCTTCGGGCGAGATCATCGAGACGCCCATTCTGTCGAACTTCAAGGAAGGCCTGTCGGTGCTGGAGTACTTCAACTCCACCCACGGCGCGCGTAAGGGACTGGCCGACACGGCGCTCAAGACGGCGAATTCGGGGTACCTGACCCGCCGTCTGGTCGACGTGGCGCAGGACTGCATCATCCTCGAGGAGGATTGCGGCACTGAACGCGGCCTCACGATGCGCGCGGTCGTCGACGGCGGCGATGTGATCGAGCCGCTCTCCGAGCGGGTCCTCGGCCGCTCGTCGCTGGACGACATCATCGATCCGCTGACGGGCGTTGTGATCAGCAAGGCGGGCGAACTCATCGACGAGGTCAAGGTCGAGCTGATCGACAAGGCCGGCATCGAGGAGCTTCGCATCCGTTCGGTGCTGACCTGCGACACCAAGATCGGTGTCTGCGGCAAGTGCTACGGCCGTGACCTGGCCCGCGGCACCCCGGTCAACATCGGCGAGGCGGTGGGCGTCATTGCCGCCCAGTCGATCGGTGAGCCGGGAACGCAGCTGACCATGCGTACCTTCCACATCGGCGGCGCCGCGCAGCGTGGTGCGGAGCAGTCGAACATCGAAGCGAGCCATGACGGCACCATCCAGGTGCGCAACCGCAACGTCGTGGTCAACAGCTCCGGTGTACCGGTCGTCATGGGCCGCAACACAGAGCTGGTGCTGGTCGACGGCACCCAGCGCGAGCGTGCCAAGCATCGCGTGCCTTACGGCGCGCGGCTGCTGGTCGACAGCGACACCCTCGTCTCGAAGGGCCAGAAGCTCGCCGAATGGGATCCGTACACCCTGCCGATCATCACCGAAAAGGCGGGTAAGGCGATCTATGTCGATCTCGTCGAAGGTACCTCGATGCGCGAGGTGATCGACGATTCGACCGGCATCTCCAACCGCGTCGTGGTCGACTGGAAGGGCCAGCCGCGCGGTGGCGACCTGCGTCCGCGCATCGCGATCCACGATGGCGCCGGCAACCCGATCATGCTGGCCAACGGCCAGGAGGCCCGGTACCTGCTGTCGCTCGACTCGGTGCTCTCGGTCGAGAACGGCCAGGACGTCAATGCCGGCGACATCCTCGCGCGTATCCCGCGCGAGGGCGGCAAGAACCGCGACATCACGGGCGGTCTGCCGCGCGTGGCGGAGCTGTTCGAAGCCCGCAAGCCCAAGGATTTCGCGATCATCTGCGACGTCTCGGGCCGCATCGAATTCGGCAAGGACTACAAGAACAAGCGCCGCATCCTGATCGTGCCGGAAGGCGAGGGTGCGGAGCCGGTCGAGTACCTTATCCCGAAGGGTAAGCGCATTGCCGTCCAGGAAGGCGACTTCGTGGAGCGCGGCGACCTGCTGATCGACGGCAACCCGGTCCCGCACGACATCCTGCGTGTGCTGGGTATCGAGAAGCTGGCCGAATACCTGGTGAACGAGATCCAGGAGGTCTACCGACTGCAGGGCGTGAAGATCAACGACAAGCACATCGAGACGATCGCCCGTCAGATGCTGCAGAAGGTCGAGATCACCGAGGCCGGCGACTCGACGTTCCTGATCGGCGAGCAGGTCGACAAGCAGGAATACGAGATGGAGAACGCCAAGCTCCTCTCGGAGAAGCTGAAGCCCGCCAAGGCCGATCCCGTACTGCTCGGGATCACCAAGGCGTCCTTGCAGACCAAGTCCTTCATCTCGGCGGCCTCCTTCCAGGAGACCACTCGCGTGCTGACCGAGGCGGCCGTTGGCGGCCGCGTCGATACGCTGCAGGGCCTGAAGGAGAACGTCATCGTCGGTCGCCTGATCCCGGCGGGTACCGGCGGTGTCGTGAACCGTCTCAAGGCCATCGCAGCCCAGCGTGACCGGGCGATCCTGGCCGCCGGAACAGACGGTGAGGACCAGCCGGTGCCGACGCTCGAGGAAGAGCGCGCTGCCGATTGATATCGGTCTAAAGTCGAGAAAGTGGGAAGGCCGTCCTTGCAAGGGACGGCCTTCGCCATTTTGTGGCGTGGCCGCCACAAAGCCACCAAATGTGGTTGTTAGATTCTTGCGCTTCTCCCGCGGCACGAGTCAGGAACGAGTCGGAAACAGCCGCCCCGGGAATAACCAACGATATCAAGGCGAAAAGCATCGTAGTGTGCTTGACGCATCGGAACAGCGGCCATATAAGCGCGCCACCTCGTCGGAGGGGCTGGTGGTTGGTGAACGCCAAAACGCAGCCTGACGTCGAGGACCGCTACAAGTCAGGCCATTAGGCCACAAAGTAACCTTTTCGCGCGGGGCTGCGCTTTAGCCGCTATGCCCGCGCAATTGCTTTGTGTCTTTCGTCGATGTTGGGCGGACCCGAGACGGCGTTAAGGAAACCGGAAATCAATGCCGACTATTAACCAGTTGATCCGCAAGCAGCGCCAGGGCCTCAAGGCTCACAACAAGGTGCCGGCGCTCGAGGCTTGCCCTCAGAAGCGCGGTGTTTGCACACGCGTCTACACGACTACCCCGAAGAAGCCGAACTCGGCGCTTCGCAAGGTCGCAAAGGTGCGCCTCACCAACGCCTATGAAGTGGTGAGCTACATCCCGGGCGAGGGTCACAATCTCCAGGAGCATTCGGTGGTCATGATCCGCGGCGGTCGCGTGAAGGACCTTCCGGGCGTTCGTTATCATATCATTCGCGGCACCCTCGATACGCAGGGTGTCAAGGACCGCAGGCAACGCCGTTCGAAGTACGGCGCGAAGCGTCCCAAGTAGGCGAGGGAGAAAAGCATGTCCCGTCGTCGCGCAGCTGAAAAGCGCCAAGTTCTCCCGGACGCCAAGTTCGGCGATATCGTTCTCAGCAAGTTCATGAACACGCTGATGGAACGTGGCAAGAAATCGGTCGCCGAGCACATCGTCTACGGTGCGCTCGAAGAGGTCGAAGCCAAGCTGAAGCAGGATCCGGTTCCGGCCTTCCACGAGGCGCTGGAGAACGTGAAGCCGGCCGTCGAAGTTCGTTCGCGTCGCGTCGGTGGCGCCACGTACCAGGTTCCCGTCGAGGTCCGTCCGGAGCGCCGTCAGGCGCTTGCGATCCGCTGGATCATCCAGGCCGCCCGTGACCGCTCGGGCCACAGCATGACCGAGAAGCTCTCCGCCGAGCTGCTCGACGCCTTCAATCGCCGCGGCAACGCGGTGAAGAAGCGCGAGGACACTCACAAGATGGCCGACGCCAACAAGGCGTTTGCGCATTACCGCTGGTAAGGCGCCCGCTTCGTTGTCCAGGATCTGACAGTGCCACGCGTCACCCCGATCGAGCGCTATCGGAACATCGGTATTTCCGCGCATATAG
>JABMNB010000074.1 GCA_013205335.1 Rhodospirillales bacterium | reverse complement strand
CTCCGACATCGTGCGCGAGGTTGCCGGCATCCCCGACGACGAGGCGATCATGACATGTGTCGCCCTGGGCTATCCCGACGACACCTTCCCGGCGAACGCCGTCCGATCCGAACGCACGCCGACGGATGCGTTCGTCAGATATGTCGGGTTCGGAGAGGGGTGACCGTGGGCGGCGCGGCGTCCTCGATCAACGCCATGCTGGTGGCGAGCTTGACCTCACGCCGAATCACTCCCCTCCGGCAATCAAGAAATAGACCACGCCGGCAAGAGCGCTCGTGAGCAGAACCGGGATCATTCCGATCTTGAACCGAAAGATGGCCACAGCAGCTGCCAGCGAGAACGCCAGCGACGCCAGGTCCACGGAACCCAACACCGGCAGGTCCACCGTTGCGCCCAGGAAGCGCACGGGGGTTCGCTCAGAAAACAGAACGTTCAGCGCAAACCATACGGCGAGGTTGAGGATCACGCCGACCACGGCGGCGGTGATGGCCCCCATGGCGGCCCCGAGCGCCCTGTTGGCCCGCAGCGCTTCGACGAAGGGCGCGCCGAAGAAGATCCAGAGGAAACAGGGTACGAACGTCACCCAGGTCGTCAGAAGGCCCCCGAGCGTCGCGGCGAGAAGCGGATTCATCGAGCCCGGCTGACGCCAGGCGCCGAGGAACCCAACGAACTGCGTCACCATGATGAGGGGACCGGGCGTCGTCTCCGCCATTCCGAGACCATCGAGCATCTCGCCCGGCGTCACCCATTGATAGGTATCGACGGCCTGCTGGGCGACATAGGCGAGCACCGCATAGGCGCCGCCGAAGGTCACGACGGCCATCTTGCTGAAGAAAACCGCGATCTGGGTGAAGACGTTGTCGCCGCCGAGCGCGAGATACAAGGCGGCGACGGGGACGAGCCACAAGGCCAGCAGGATGGTCGCGATCGACAGGGACCAGCGCAGGTTGGGCCGGGCGTGATCGGGCGTTTCTTCGCCCAACAGCGAGTCGGCATCGGCAACCTGCTTGGCGCCCACCTTGCCGTGACCGCCGCCGGCCGTGAAGGTGGCCAAGCCGGCGCGCCCACCGAGATAGCCGATCACGCCAGCGGCCAAAATGACGGCCGGAAAGGGCACGTCATAGAAAAACAGCGCGACGAACGCGGCCACGGCCATGCCGCGCAGCGTGTTGTTCTTCAGCGCGCGCCGGCCGACCCGAAGCACCGCCTCGATGACGATCACGAGGACCGCAGCCTTCAGGCCAAAGAAAAGACCCTGGACCATGGTGACCTTGCCCAGCAGGACATAAACCCAGCTCAGCGCCATGATCGCGAGGAGACCGGGCAGGACGAACAGGGTTCCGGCCACGAGAC
Organism: Rhodospirillales bacterium; assembly: GCA_013205335.1. GTDB lineage: Bacteria > Pseudomonadota > Alphaproteobacteria > Reyranellales > Reyranellaceae > Reyranella. The sequence continues at coordinate 9,337 of JABMNB010000074.1, read as the reverse complement.
CTCCTTTGGTCTTGTGCATCAGCCAGCCAATGTAGATGGCGAGCTGTTGCGCCTCCGGGCCGGGCAGAAGCGTGCAGTAATTGAGCGCGTGCAGGAAGCGGTTCTCACCGATCCATTTCTTCTCCTCGACGATGATGCGATGCATCACGGCGATCTGACCTGCGGGTCCGCCGAAAGAGAGCGCGGCAATCCGCGCCCAAACCTTCATGGCCTCGGAGAAGGGAACGCCATGGTCTTTCATCGTCCGCCGTCCTGCTTGATCGCGAAGGAGTCGTAGAGCCCGTCGAGCAACACGGCGCCGCGGGCCAATCGCTGCTCGTCGCTGGTCCCGGATGTGGAAAGACCCGAAATCAGGCTTCTCACGCCCGCCGTTTCTGCCCGTCCATACTTGTCGTCCTTGAGATCGATGTCGTGGATGATCTCACCGATCGCAATCAGTGCCCGATCGTCGACAGCCGCATGCGCGACAAGCACCTCGAAGGTGCATCTGTCACCGACGTGGGTGAACTCTCCTTCGAACATGTCGAAGCGAAGCTCGCCGGGCTCGGGCGAATAGCCGGTGGATGGCACGAACTTGAACGTGGCATCGCGATCGATGAAGCGCTTGATCAGCCAGGCCGACGCGATGCGGTCGACTTGCACGCCCTGGCGTGTCACCCAGGTCCGCTTCCTCAGCGCGCCGGTAGGCGGCGCAGCTCCTTTCATTGACATGTTTCCCTCCCCTTGCAAGGTGACTTCGAGCCCCGACACCAGCCCCTGCGCGGCAAGACGGCTGTTGGCGTCGAAGAAGTCGATGGCGATCACGGCGTCGAGCTGCCGGCGCAGCCGGGCAGTCTGGGTCGCCGCCTCGGCGAGAACGACATCGGGCACGCCACCGGCACCGCCGTCGGCCAGGCGGTCGGCAATTTGACGCGCTTCGTCGGCAATCCGTGAGTAATCCTGGTCTCGCGCGGCATCGAACAGATCCCTGAGCGACTGGTTGGTGAGGCCTTCCACGAGGGTCGCCTCACAAACGATGGCTTCTCCGCCCAACTCCTCGATCTCCTTGGCGAGCCAGGCGAAATCTTCCCGGCCATCTCCGACGGCTGGGAGCGCATAGACGGTGTTTTTCACCGTCACCGCGCCCAGCGCCTGTAGCCGCCGCCAGACCTTCACCCGCGCATAGGCAGGCTTGGCCGGCAGCTGGTGGATGAGGAGGAGCCAACGCAACGCTTCCGTACACATGGAAACCCCTGTATCACGCGACACATTGAATTTGCAACATATGTATCTTTTTACCGTTGAATGTTCTGAAGTGTTCATCTATTAAGATGAAACATATGTATCAACGAGGTTGTCATGCATTTTCTGGCCCGCCCCATCGGTTTCAAGCCCGGTCGACTGAAGGGCATCACGCCCCGGCTGATCGCGAGCCACTACGAGAACAACTACGGCGGCGCCGTGCGGCGCCTGAACGGTATCCGGGGCGAGCTCGGCGCCCTCGACCCCGCGACCGTTCCCGGCTTCCGGCTGAACGGGCTGAAGCGCGAGGAGCTGATCGCCACCAATTCGATGCTTCTGCACGAAGTGTATTTCGATTCCCTCGGAGAGGGTGGTGGCGGCGACCCCGGTGGCGATCTCGGCGAGGCGATCGCCCGGGACTTCGGCTCGATCGAAAAGTGGCGGGCCGAGTTCGCGGCCATGGGCAAGGCGCTGGGAGGCGGCTCGGGCTGGGTGGTGCTCACCCGCTCGCCGCGCGACGGCACTTTGTCGAACGTCTGGTCGGCCGATCACACCCATGCCCTGGCGGGCGGCACACCCCTGCTGGCACTCGACATGTACGAGCATGCCTATCACCTCGACTTCGGCGCCAATGCCGGCGCCTATGTCGACGCCTTCATGGCCAACGTGTCGTGGACGCGTGCCGAGGCCCGCTTCGCCGGCACGCCTGTCGAATCCGCCGCCGCCCTGATGGAGCCGACAGCGGCGCTGGAGATGCTGGCCGGCGACCCCGACCTGCTGGTCATCGACGCCCGGCTGGAGGCGGACGCCACGATGACTCCCTTTCGCCTGCGTGGCGCGCAACGCGTTCCGCCCGAGCGCGTCGCCGAGGTCGTGAAGGCGCTGCCGAAAGGCGGCAAGGCGCTGGTGTACTGCGCCTGGGGCTTCGAGATCGGCGGTAATTGCGCGGCGGCGCTGCGCGACGGCGGCATCGATGCCGTGGCTCTGGCCGGCGGCATCGGTGCCTGGCGCGCCAATGGATTCCCCACCGAACCTTTGACCCAGGGAGACAGACCATGAAGTGGGTGACTCGCGAGCGTCCCAAGATCGACCGTATTGCCTGTCCCTGGCTGATAACGCACTTCATCGACAAGCAGCCGGAGTTCCTCTACGTGCCGGCCGACAAGGTGCTGAGCGTTGCCCGGGAGACCGGTGCGGAGCCCTACGACATCCCCGACGTGAAGTTCAGCCATGTCGGCGAGAAGTGCTCGTTCGACGCCTTCATCGCGGAATACAAGCTCGATGCGCCCGGGCTCGACGGGCTGGCCGACATCGTGCGCGGCGCCGACACGTCGCGACTCGAGCTGACGCCCCAGAGCCCCGGCCTGTTCGCGATCTCGCTGGGTCTCAGCCACTGCTTTGCCGACGACCATGAAATGCTGAAGCACGGCATGGTGATGTACGACGCGTTGTATGCCTGGTGCCGGCACCTTGCGGGGGAGACTCACAACTGGCCGCCGAAGATGACGTGAGAGCCACGTGAGCGACACGACGGCGAAACCGGCCGCGCCCTGAGCGCCACCATCCTCGGATCGGTCATGATGGGCAGTGAGCTGGACCCCGGCCTCCCGCTTCTTCGCCAAAGTCAGGTGGTCTCATGTCTCTGCATCTGATCGGCCATGTCGACCTGCCGGCGCACCTCGGCAGGGGCGGCTTCGACCACGCCGCGGTACACGCGGCAACCGGCCATGTCTATGTCGCGCACACGGCCAACGATGCCATCGACGTGCTCGACGCCCGGCAATATCTTTTCTCGATTCCGAACCTGCCCGGCGTCGCGGGAGCCCTGGTGAGCGACGATGCCCAACTCGTCTTCACCTCGAACCGCGCGGAGAACACCGTAGGCATTTTCGCCCCTGGCCCCCGTCCCGAGGTGAGCAAGGTCAAAGTCGGCATCGGTCCGAATGGCCTCGCCTACGATCACGGAAACCGGCTGCTTCTCGCCGCCAACGTCGGCGATCCGCAGATCGCGGGATCGCACACCGTCACGATGGTCGACGTCGCGCGCCGCCGAGTGCGCGCCAGCGTTGCGGTGCCCGGGCGAACGCGCTGGACCGTCTTCGCCGCGTCCCTCGGCCTGTTCTACGTGAACATTATGGATCCCGCGGTCATCGCGGTGCTCGATCCGCGACGCCCCGAGGCGCTGGCCTTCCTGTACACCGTGCCCGCCGCCGGGCCGCACGGGCTGGATTTCGATCCGGACACGGGCCGCCTGTTTTGCGCCTGCGATGCCGGCCGGCTGGTCACGCTCGATGCGGCGACCGGAAGGATCCTGCACGATGCGCCGCTGAGCGGCGTGCCGGATGTGATCTTCTTCGACCGCGCGCTGCGCCAACTCTATGTCGCGGTCGGCGACCCCGGAGACGTCGAAGTCTTCGATACCGATACGATGAAGAGTCTGGGCCGGACCCCAACGGAGAAAGGTGCCCACACCACGGCGCTGTCGACCGACGGTAAACTGTTCTATGCGTTCCTGCCGGTCACTCACCGTGCCGCGGTCTACCGTGTCATCCCCCGTGATTTGCCGGGCGCGACTGCTAAGGAGTGAGTCCGCTCGCCAGGCCGGGCGCCAATTTCCAGTTGTGACATATTGGTGCGATCAACTCGGAAAAGAGATTACCCGACCTATCCTCCGAGTGCATATGGCAAGGCCGGCAAGCGCAGACGCGCCGAACGCGTCGCGTGGATGGCTCGAGCGGGAAGTGTCGGTTTGATCGAAGTTTTCGAGACGGTGCTCGCGCTGCAGCTTCAGCTCCAGGGCCTGCTGTCGCAGCGCTTTGCCGAGCTGTTCTCGACCCCCGCTACTTTCGCGTCCGGCATGTTGGTGGCGGCGGGACTGGGCCTCGTCCACGCGCTGACTCCCGGACACGGCAAGGCCGTGATCTTCTCCCATTTCCTCGGGCAATCGGGAAGCATCCTCGCCGGGCTACGGGTCGCGGGCCTCGCGGCGCTGACCCATGGCACCATCGCCGTCCTTCTGGTTCTGACGGCAGGCAGGGTCATCAGCCCGCTCGGGCGGCCGACCGGCGCGGGCGCCTGGGTCGAAGTGGTCGCCGGCGCCATCGTGGCGTCCGTCGGCGCAGTCTACGTCGTGCTGGCGCTGCGCGGTCTGAAGTGGGGCGGAACCGCGTCGCACGGGCACGGGCATGGACATGTGCAGGAAAAATCGCAGGCGTCGCGGTCGATGCTCGCCATCGCGATGGGGCTGCTACCCTGTCCGCTGACGATCATCGTCGTCGGATCTGCCGTGGCGCACGGGGCGACGGGGGCGGGGGTCGCGCTGGCGGCCGGGGTCAGCATCGGGGCGGCCATCACCATCGCTTCCTTCGGTCTGTTGGGCATCGCGCTTCGTCGTGCCGGCGTCGCCGCCGCCAGTGGTCGCGTCCGCGGGCTGATACGCGCCCTCGGCTGGCTCGAATTGCTGACAGCGCTGCTGATCCTGTTGCTGGGCGTCGGCATGCTGGCCGGAAGCTGGGCGCGCGTGCCCTGGCGATAGAAGCTGCGACTCGCTGTCGAGCCTGATCGTGACGCGGGCACACCGGTGCGTCGCCGAGATCGTCTTCGTCGTCGCGCGTTCGCGACGGTTCACGGTATGGGGCTGCGGCTAATGCGCGGCTGAAGCCTGAGCTGCGAGCGTGGCCACACCGTGATAGCCGACATACAGGCCGATACACACGATCAGCGCGCCCGAAAAATAAGGGGCGCGACGGGCCAGTCTTTCGAAGCCATCCCAGCGCTGGCCGATATGGCGCGTGGCGAACGCCGCCGCCACGCCCGTCCCGACCATGACCGCGGCGAGGCCGAGGCTGAAGCACAGGACCAGCGTAGCCCCCAGCGTGAATTCGCGAAGCTGAAGGCAGAGCAGGAGGACGGTGATCGACGCCGGGCAGGGGATCAATCCCCCCGTCAGCCCGAACACCACGATCTGACCCGTGGTGACGTGCCGGTTGGCGAAGCGGCGTCGAATCGCCTCCGCATGCTCCCGTTCGTGTGCGTCCTGGTATCCTGTCCCGGCGACGTCCGGGACGACATGCCGGTGTTCCGCTGGATGGTGGTCATGATCGTGGTCGTGACTGTGATCGTGACTGTGATCGTGGGACCGTTGCTCCTCCTGCTGGGCGCGCCACGTCCGGAGGATCATCCACATCGCCACGCCGACGATGGCCACAGCGGAAGCGATCTGGAAATAGGGCTCACTCGTTTCCGGGTCCCACTGCGAGCCGAAATACAGGCCGACCAGCGCCACGGCCCAAACGACGGCGGTATGCGAAACCGTGGCTGACAGGCCGAGCAAAACCGCCTGCCATGCCGTTCCGCGAATGGCGACGATGAAAGCCGCCATCATCGTCTTGGAGTGTCCGGGCTCCAGTCCGTGCAATGCGCCCAGCAGGATGGCGCTGGGTACGAAAAGCCACGCATGCCCGGCGCCTTGCCGGAGCAACTCGGAAAACGATTCCATGGTACTGCCTAGAGATACTTACTGAGTTGGCGGAACTCGTTCAGGGTGGCGCGCTCCGCCTTGCTTTGCGGCCCGATCGATTCTTCCAGGCAGTGGTCTATGTGATCGTGGATCAGCGTCGTCTTCGCCTTGCCCACGGCTTTTTCGACCGCGTGTAGCTGTTGCGCCAGCTCCAGACAGGGACGTCCCGCTTCGATCATTTCAACGATCGAACGAAGATGCCCCTCCGCTCGCTTGAGCCTCTTGACGATCTCGGGATGGCTTTCGTGCGTTCCGCTCATCTGTCACTCCGTTGCCACTAGACCTATCCTCCAGGGGAGGATACAGCAACACCCATGAATGCAGTCTCGCTGAAGGCGCCAGGTCGCTTTCTCGCCGTGATCATGTGTGTTGCCACAGCGGTGTGCGGGTCGACCGCAGCGATGGCCCATGCCGTCGCCGAGGGCGACAAGGGCTATATCCAGGAGATCGCCGGCATCCATCTCCTGCCGTTCGTCTATCTCGGCGCCAAGCACATGGTTACGGGATACGACCACATCCTGTTCCTGCTGGGCGTGGTCTTCTTTCTGTATCGTGCGAAACATGTCGCTCTGTATGTGAGCCTGTTCGCGATCGGCCACTCCACCACCATGCTGCTCGGCGTCTATTTCCACGTCGGCATCAACAGCTACCTGATCGACGCCATCATTGGCCTGTCGGTGGTCTATAAGGCGCTCGACAATCTGGGCGCATATCAGCGCTTGTTCGACTTCCAGCCCAACACGAAGGTCGCGACTCTCGTGTTCGGCTTCTTCCACGGCTTCGGCCTGTCGACCAAGATCATCGAATACGACATCTCGCCGGACGGGCTGGTGCCCAACCTGCTCGCCTTCAATGTCGGTGTCGAGATCGGCCAGCTTCTGGCGCTCACCGCCATCCTCATTGCCATGGGATTCTGGCGTCGCACCGTCGGTTTCTGGCGGCACGCCTATACCGCAAATGTCGTCATCATGACCGCCGGGTTCGTGCTGATCGGCTACCAGCTCACCGGCTATTTCGTTTCGAAGGGTTGAGATTTCACCATGTTCAACGCAGAGAGTCCCTCCCGCGCCGAACTCCCGAGCACGGCCAGGCTCGTCAAGTCGACCGTCATCGCCGCCGCTGCCGCCGTGGTCATCCTGGTGGCGGTCGTGCTGCCTGCCGAGTATGCGATAGACCCGACGGGCATCGGCCGCGCGCTGCAGCTCACGGAGATGGGCGAGATCAAGAAGAAGCTCGCGACCGAGGCCAAGCAGGACCGCCTGCGCGATCGTCAGCAGGCACCAGCACCTGTCCCGGCCGTGTCACCTGATCGCAAGTCGAGCCTGCTGTCGCTGATGGCGGGTCTCGTAGTGTCGCCCGCGCAGGCCCATCCGGGAGGCCACGACGACGACGCCGACCACGCGCCCGCGACGTCGCAGTTGGCACCTCTGGCATCTCCCACGATAGCGCAGCCTGCACAGGTTACTGCAAAATCCGACAGCGTCGTGTTCACGCTGAAGCCCGGCGAGGGCGTCGAATACAAGCTGACGATGAAGAGGGGCGCCCTGGTTCAGCTCTCGTGGCGCGCCGACGGCGACGTGAACTACGACATGCACGGCACTCAGGAAGGCGGCAAGGAGTCGAGCTACAAGAAGGGCCGCAGCGTGACCTTCGACGACGGCACGCTGACGGCGGCCTATGACGGCAAACACGGCTGGTTCTGGCGCAACCGCACCTCCAAGGAAGTGACCGTGACGCTGAAGGTCAATGGTGCCTACGCCGACATCAAGCGTATGAACTGAAGGGGCGTATCCTTCTGCCAAGCAGCTGTTCGCCGCCATGGGCATCGCCCGCTCCGACATCGTGCGCGAGGTCGCGCAGATCCCCGCGGACGAGGCGATCATGACCTGCGTCGGGCTCGGCTATCCCGACGACGCGTTTCCCGCCAACGCCGTCCGCTCCGAGCGCACGCCTGCCGAGGAATTCGTGCGTTATATCGGGTTCGGCTGAGGACGGGCAGACGTCAGAGAGCGGCCGGGAGGGGATCGGTGCCCTCGCTCAGGATGTCCAGATACCGGCGATAGCCGAAAACACGCCCTCGCCGTCGTCCTGTGACCTCTTCGATGATGCCCAGGCGCTCCAGATCGGCGAGGGCGGTGTTCACGGTCGGCGCGGACAGTCCCGTCTGCCGGACGAGGAGATTCGCGGTCACGTAAGGATTGTGCTGCAACAAATCGTGGATGCGAAGAGCGGAGCTTGCCCGATGGCTTTCGGCCGTGATGCGTTCACGATCGGCTTTGAATAACTCGACGATGCGCGTGGCAGCTTCGAATGCCTTGTTGGCGGTATCCGCAACGCCTGTCAGGAAGAAGTCGAGCCAAGCCTCCCAGTCGCCTCGTTCGCGGACTTCCTGAAGCAGGCGATAGTAGTCGGCACGATGGGTCTTCAGATAGAGGCTGAGATAGAGGAGCGGCTTGCGCAGCACGCCCCTGACGCAAAGATAGAGCGTCACGAGCAGGCGGCCGAGGCGGCCATTGCCATCCAGGAAGGGATGGATCGTCTCGAACTGGACGTGCAGGAGGCCTGCCTTGATCAGGGGCGGCAATCGGGACTCGTCTTCGTGCATGAAGCGCTCGAGATCGCGGAGACATGCGTCCAGTTCCGTCATCGGAGGCGGCACGAATAGCGCGTTGCCGGGCCGTGTGCCGCCGATCCAGTTCTGCGACCGTCTCAACTCGCCGGGGTTCTTGGTGTCGCCTCGACCACCATGCATCAGCCGGCCATGCATCTCGCGCATGAGTCTGAGCGAAAGGGGAAGAGTTTCGAGGCGCTCCAGGCCATACATCATCGCATCGACGTAGTTCGAGACCTCGCGAATGTCGTCGACGGGTTCGCCTGCCAGGGCCTCGGTCTCGAAGCGGAGCAGGTCGGAAAGCGTCGATTGCGTGCCTTCGATCTGGGAGGAGAGAACGGCTTCCTTTCTCACGTACATGTAAAGGAAGAGTTCCTGGCGTGGCAGGAGCATGGTGATACCGTCGAGGCGGCCCAGTGCGCGCTCTGCCACGACCAGGCTCTCCAGCAGCCGGAGCAGGTCGATGGGCGGAGCCGGCGGCAGGGGAGGCGGCACAAAGGCGCGCACGATCTCGCCGCCTACAGGCGTCTCGATATAGCGGCCCAGCCGCTGGTTCGGATCGGGCACGGCCATGGGATGCAGTATGGCAAGGACTGACTAATTAAACAAATGGCCCTTTGTTTAATTAGTGGAACAGCTAAGTTAGGCAGACTTAAACAACGAATCTGACCGGCTGGGGCTTGCCGCCGGCCTCAGCCGCGGCCCATGGCATAGAACTCGGGGTTGGGGCGCATGCTGGTGACGTTGGCCATGCGGTTCGACAGGCCGAAGAACGAAGCGATGGCGGCGATGTCCCACACGTCCTCTTGCTCGAAGCCGTGCGCCTCGAGCGTCCCGATGTCGGCATCGCCGACGAGGTGCGCGGACTGGCTCACCTTCACGGCGAAGTCGAGCATCGCTTTCTGCCGCGGCGAGATGTCGGCCTTGCGGTAGTTGATCGCGATCTGGTCGGCGATCAGCGGGTCCTTGGCGCGGATGCGCAGGAT
>JABMNB010000645.1 GCA_013205335.1 Rhodospirillales bacterium | reverse complement strand
GATTCGGCCTGGATCGCCCAGCACCATTTTCATGAAGGCGAAGGCGGCCTGCCCGCCCCGTTCGTCTTCCTGGCCCACGCTGCCGCCCACACGTCGCGCATTCGCCTCGGCACGGGCATCGTCACGCTTCCGCTCGAGCTGCCGATCCGCGTCGCCGAGGATGCCGTCGTCACGGACCTGATCAGCGACGGCCGCCTCGAAGTGGGCGTCGGACCGGGTGGCAACCTGACGGCCTTCACCGCCTTCGGTCTCGAGAGCGACCAGCGCCACGTGCTGTTCGACCACAATCTCGGCATGCTGAAGACCGCCTGGTCGGGTGGCACGCTGCCCGGCGGCGACAAGCTCTATCCATCGAGCCCATCCCTGGTCGATCGCATCTGGCAGGCGACGTTCACGGTGGCGGGCGCGCGACGGGCCGGGCTGGCCGGCGACGGGCTGATGCTGTCGCGCACCCAGCCGCGCGCTCCCGACACGCCGCGGGCTTCGCTGGCCGACATCCAGAACCCGATGCTCGACGCCTATCTCGAAGCGTTGCCGAAGGGAGTCGAGCCGCGCATCCTGGCCTCGCGCACCATCTTCGTGGCCGACGACCACAAGGAAGCGATGCGGCTGGCCGAGATCGGCCTGTCGCGCATGCGTCACCGGGTGGCGGCCACCGGCAACTTCAGCTCGGGCAGCCTGGTTGGCGACCTGATCGCGGCCATGGATGTGCATATCGGCACGCCCGACGAGGTGATCGCCTCGCTGGAGGCCGACTCGACGCTGCGGCGCTCGACCGACCTCACGATGCAGGTTCACTCGATCGATCCGCCGCATCCGTATATCCTTCGCTCGATCGAACTGTTTGCCGGAAAGGTGGCGCCTGCACTGGGCTGGGTGCCCGAAGTCAAAGCGGGGGCGAGACAAGTCGCATGACCGATGTGATCGACAGCCTGGTGTGCATCCCACCGGGCTCCAGGCTGGACGCGATTCGCGCCCAGCGCTCCGAGGCGCGCAAGCATGCGCAGGCAAGCTACGCATCCCTGTTCGAGCCGAAGGATCTGGCGGGCGTCAGCGCCGACGAGCGCCACGCCATCGCGGCCTTCGTCACGGGCCTGCACGGCGAGCCGAAGACGGACGGCTTCTATGTCGCCAAGTTGCCGGCCGGCCTCCGCCCTGCCGTCGCCACCGAAGTCGCGGCTGCGAAGACCACGGGACCTTATGGCCGCTTTCCCAAGGGGCCGCTCTCGGCGGAGGACACGCCGGGCCCGAGCTGGAAAGCAAGCGATGCCGGACGCGCCGCCCTTGGGCCGCGCCTGTCGGCTGCCTTCGAGCACACCCACATGCTGGTATTCCATCCGCGGGACGCCGCGGCGCCCTCGCTGCAGTCGCTGCTCGATGCCGGCTGGTCGACCACCGATATCGTGACGATCTCCCAGCTCGTCTCCTTCCTGTCCTACCAGATCCGGGTCGTAGCCGGTCTGGGCGTCCTCGCGAGCACCCTATGAGTAACGACAAGACCCTGACGCCGCCGCCGCACACCGAGCCGGTGGTCTTCACCCGCGACATGCTCGACTGGCTGCCTTGGCTCGAGCCGATGGCGGAAGCCGACATGACCGAGCACCACATCAAGAGCCTGGTCGATGCGGCCCGCGTGAAGTCGCCCTACTTCAGGCTGCTGGCGCGCGATCCCGACGTGCTTGAGGCCCGCACGCGGACCGACAAGGACATCTTCTACAATCCCGAGGCGGGGCTGCCGCGCGCCGAGCGCGAGCTGGCGGCGGCGGCAACGTCGCGCCTCAACGGCTGCATCTACTGCGCCTCGGTCCATGCCCGCTTCGCCGCGACCTATTCCAAGCGCGTGGACGACGTGCAGCGCCTGCTCGACGAGGGCGTCGAGGCCAGGCTGGACGAGCGCTGGGAGGCAATCGTTGCCGCCTCGGTGGCACTCACGGCCCTGCCGATGACCTTCGGCAAGGAACATGTCGAGCGCCTGCGCGCCGTCGGCCTCGACGACGCCGCCATCGCCGACCTGATCGGCGCGGCCTCGTTCTTCAACTGGGCCAACCGCCTGATGCTCTCACTGGGCGTGCCTGCGACGCAGCCCAAGTAGGGTTCCTTCCCCCATGAAAAACGCCCGGCGGATCGCTCCGCCGGGCGTTTTGATTCCAGACCGCCTCAGTACGGCAGGCCGTAGTAACCCGGGTTGCCCCACTCGCCCCAATCCCAGTCATTGTCGACGGTGGCATCCATCGAACTCGGGCTGTAGGGATCGTCGGCGAAGTTGGCTCGCATGGCCGTCGACATCATCTGCGCCGATGCCTTCTTGATGTAGGCGTTGTAGTTGTCCTGGGTGCCCATGTAGAGGCAGCCGCACATGGTCGGGTCGGCGTAAACCCAGACGGTCTTGCCCTTGTAGGTCTTCCGCGTGAGTTGATGGGCCGGCAGCTTCTTGAACGAGGCCGTCTGGCCCGGCGTCTTCAGCGACACGACCTTGAAGCCCGAATCCGACAGCATGTCCTGCTTGGATTCGGTCTTGGGATCGGTGCCGTGACAGGCAGCGGCCATGCCGCCGATCGCCAGGATGGCGAGAATGGACCTCACAGGCTTCATCAAGTCCCCCATTTTCTGGCTCTGATCCCGAGCGTCAGGCGGCGACCTTGAGGCCCGCCTTTGCATCCTCTTTGATCATGTCCGCGCCCTTCTCGGCAACCATGATCGTGGGGGCGTTGGTGTTGCCCGACGGCACCGTCGGCATGATCGAGGCGTCGATCACCCGCAGACCGGCGATGCCATGCACCCGCAGGCGGTCGTCGACGACGGCCATCGGGTCCGAGCCCATCTTGCAGGTGCCGATGACGTGATAGGTCGTCTGGCCGTTGCCGCGGGCGAAGCTCAGCCACTCGTCATAGCTCTGCACCTTGTCGCCGGGATTGTTCTCGAAGGCGATGTACTTCGAGAGCGACGGATGGGAGACGATCTTGCGCGCGATCTGCATGCCGGCGACCGTCGTATCGCGGTCGGTCTGTGCCGACAGGAAGTTCGGCCGGATCGATGGTTCGCTGCCCGGCGTCGCCGACTTGATGTGGATCGAGCCGCGCGAATCGGGCCGGCACTGGCCGATCACCACGGTCATGCCGGGCTCGCGCTCGAGGTCACGCTTCTGCGCAGTGCCGTAGCTGGCATGTGCCATATGGAACTGCATATCGGGCGATTCGAGGCCCGGGCGCGTGCGCACG
>JABMNB010000644.1 GCA_013205335.1 Rhodospirillales bacterium | reverse complement strand
GACGCTCTGCTCATCGCGGATGTCGCAGGCGAGCGGCAGCGCCCTGCCGCCAGCCTTCTCGATGTCCTCGGCGGCGGTGAAGATCGTGCCGGGCAGACGCGGGTCCGGCTTCACCGTCTTGGCGGCAATGGCGATGTTGGCGCCGTCGCGCGCGGCACGTAGCGCGATGGCCAGTCCGATGCCCCGGCTTGCGCCGGTCACGAACACTTTTTTGTTAGCCAAGCTCATGCTTTCCCCAAGAAATCCTCGGGCTCTATAGCCGGGCCGAGGCGGCGGCGGCTAGTGTCGGCACACTCAGGGGAGGCATGCATGAATCCGTGCTTTGAGACAGCCAAAGGACTTGCCCGCGCCATACGAAACGGACGGTTGAGTTCGGTCGAGGCGACGACGGCGCATCTCGATCGGATCGCGCGCGTGAACGGTCCGCTCAACGCACTCGTGGTGGTCGACGAGGCCGGCGCGATGAGGGCCGCCCGGGCGGCCGACCGTGCCCACGGCAAGAGTAGGCCCCTTGGGGCTTTGCACGGCGTCCCGATCACCATCAAGGAGGCGTTCGACGTCGCAGGTCTGAAGACGACGTCCAGTCACCTGCCGCTGAAGGACAACGTCGCGACGGAGGATGCGAGCCTCGTCGCGCGGCTGCGGTCGGCGGGTGCGGTCATCCTGGGCAAGACCAATGTGCCTCAACTGTGCGCAGACTTTCAGACCGACAGCCCGATTTTTGGCACGACCAGGAATGCCTGGGACGAGCGCCGCACGGCAGGCGGCTCGACCGGTGGCGGCGGTGTCGCAGTCGCGGCTCGCCTGTCGCCGTTGGAGCTGGGCAGCGACATCGGCGGCTCGGTGCGAAACCCGGCGCATTACAACGGCATCTTCTCACTCAAGCCCACCGAATGGCGGGTGCCGGCGCACGGACATGTGCCCGACCTGCCGGGGCAGATCCGCAGCACCCGCTACATGGGCACTTTCGGTCCGCTGGCGCGCTCGGTCGACGATCTCGAATTGGCTCTCCGGATCATCGCGGGTCCGGACGGCTATGAGGTCGAAGCGGCGCCGGTGCCACTCGGGCCGACGCCTAAGCTCACGGCGAAGGGGCTGCGCATTGCAGTCCTGACCAGCAATCCACTGGTGCCGGTCTCGGCTGACACGGAAGCGGTCGTGCAGACGACCGCGAAGCTGCTGTCGAAGGCGGGTGCGAAGGTAAAGTACGCCGAGCCGGAAGGGTTGGACTGGCAGCAGGGCTGGGACGACTGGGCGGATTTGTTCCAGTACATGATCCTGAATGCCCAGCCGCTGGCCGACCGGCAGCGCCATTTCGGCAAGCTGAACTCGCCCGACCCGACAGCCCGGTCGGTCGCGCGCGCGGCGCGTCTCGACATGGCCCGGTTCTTCGCCGTCCTCGACCGGCGCGACCGCCTCGCGCGAAGATGCGAGGCCTTCCTCGACGATTACGACGCCTGGCTGATGCCGGTGATGCCGGACGCAGCCTTTATCCGCCAGAAGCAGAGCGAGCCGCTCAGCATCGACGGCGTCGACCATCCGTATTTCTTCGCCGGCACCGCCTACAACTTCCTGGCCAACCTGACCGGGCAGCCGTCGATCGTGCTGCCCTGCGGCTTCTCGAAAGAAGGCCTGCCGATCGGTCTGCAACTTTCCGGCAAGCGCTGGGGCGAGGCCAGGCTGCTCGGCGTCGCCAAAGTGTTGGAAAAGCTTCTGCCGCCCTGTCCGGTGCCGCCGGACTATCGATCGTCCTGAAAAGTGCCCGTCACTCGATCTTGATACCGGCCTTGTCGATGATCGGCTTCCATTTGGCGAACTCCGCCTTCTGGTAGGCGCCGAAAGCATCCGACTTCATCTGCTCGAGCGTCGGGATGTCTTGCCCGAGATCCTCGAGCTTGCGGCGGATCTCCGGGTCCTGCAGGGCCTTGATGGCGGCGGCGTTCAGCTTGTCGATGATATCCTTCGGTGTCCCCCTGGGCGCCCACAGGCCGTGCCAGATGGCGACCTCGATGCCGGGGAAGCCGGCCTCGGCCGTCGTCGGAATCTCGGGCGCCGCGGAGGTGCGCTGCTTGGCCGTCACGGCATAGGCCTTGAGCTTGCCGGCGCGGACGTGCGGTAGCGAGTTCGACGACTGGTCGATCATGATCTGGATCTGGTTGGCGATCAGGTCCTGCACGGCGGGGCCGGTGCCGCGATAGGGTACGAGCTGGTAGTTGGTGCCGGTGGCGGCGAAGAAGGCCAGTACGCCGATGTGCGAGCCCGAGCCCATGCCGGCCGTACCGCCCGAGATCTTGTCGCCGTTGGCCTTCAGGTAGGCCACCAGCTCCTGAAGGTCCTTGGCCGGCACCTGCTTCGAGGTCACGACCAGCAGCGGGTTGGACGGCAGCAGCGCGATCGGCGCCAGATCGTTGATCAGGTCGTAGTTCAGGTTCTTGTAGATCGCGCCGTTCACGACGTTCGTGCCGAGATGGCCGATGCCGATCGTGTAGCCGTCGGGCGTGGAGCGGGCGAGCTTGCCCATGGCGATCGAGCCCGCGGCGCCCGTGACGTTGTCGATGATGAATTGCTGGCCCAGTTCCTTGGCCATGCGCTCGCCGACGATGCGCGCCATGAGGTCGGTCGGGCCGCCGGCCGCGAAGGGAACGATGAGGTTGATGGGCTTGTTGGGATAGGCCTGGGCGAAAGCGGGGCCGGCCGCGGCCACCGCGAGCAAGGCGAGTGCAACTCTACGCAGCATGGCAATTCCTCCCTGAACTTCCCTTGTTGGGAGAAGACTAGCGCTAAGTGGCGCCGGGCTCCATCGTGGGTTCCATCGTGACCAGTACGGTCCGGTTGGAGACCTGCTGGCCCTCGTGGACGGAGACCGCCTCTACCCGCGAGTCGAGCGCCGCCTTGAGCTGGTGCTGGATCTTCATGGCCTCCAGCACAATCAGAGTCTGGCCGCGTACGACCGTGTCGCCCGCCGCCACCCTGATGGCGACGATGCGGCCGTCCATCGGCGCCCGCAGTTTGCCGTCGCTGCCGGCGGCCGTCGTCTCGGGGGGAGTGTAGGTCTTGTCGGTGAAGCGCACGGTGAGCGCGTCGATGTCGAGCACGATGTCGTTGCCGTCGATATGGAATGGTACGTCGGGCGGGTCGGGCCGGCTGACCTGCAGCAGGCGGTCGCTCCCTCCAGTGGCCAACCGAATGGGCGTCGGTTCGGGGTTGGAGTTGCGCCAGCCGCGCATCGACGCCGGATACCTTTGGGCAGAGGCCTGCCACAGAAGGTTTGCCGCGGCGGTCCAGTGCGCGTCGCCGATCACAGGGGTGGGGAACTGGTGCTTCACGAGGAAGGACGTCGTCGCTTCGCCGGCTGCGAAGCCGGGATGCTCCAGCAGGCGGATCAGGAAATGCCTGTTGGTGGTCGGTCCGAGCACGACGGTCTCCGCAAGCGCCCGGATCAGGCGCACCCGTGCTTCCTCGCGCGTGGCGCCGTGGGCGACCACCTTGGCGATCATCGGATCGTAATAGGGCGAGATCGCCAGCCCGTCCTTCATGCCATGATCGATGCGCACGCCCGGACCGGTCGGCGGCCGCCAGATATCGATGCGGCCGGTTTGTGGCAGGAAGCCTGCATAGGCGTCCTCGGCGTACAGCCTGACCTCGATGGCGTGGCCGGTGAAGGTAACCTGCTCCTGGCGCAGCGGCAGATGCTCGCCGCGTGCGACGCGAAATTGCCATTCGACGAGGTCGAGGCCGGTGATCGCCTCGGTGACCGGATGCTCGACCTGCAGACGCGTGTTCATCTCCAGGAAGTAGAACGCGCCGTCGGCGCCCAGCAGGAACTCGACCGTGCCGGCGCCGCGATAGCCGATGGTCCGGGCCGCCGCGACGGCGGCTGCGCCCATGCGCTCGCGCAACCCGGCACCGACGGCGGGCGAGGGCGCCTCCTCGACGACCTTCTGATGGCGGCGCTGCACCGAGCAGTCGCGCTCGCCGAGATGGATGACGTTGCCGTGGGCATCGGCGAAGACCTGGATCTCGACATGGCGCGCGTCGACGACGGCTTTTTCGAGGATCAACTCGCCCGAGCCGAAGGCGCTCCGGGCCTCGGTGCGCGCGGTGCGGATCGCCTCCAGCAGATCGTCCTCGTGCTCGACCAGCCGCATGCCGCGCCCACCACCGCCCGCCGCCGCCTTGACCATGACCGGCAGGCCGATCTTGCGCGCTTCGGCCTCGAGATTCGCGTCGCTCTGGTCGGCACCCTGGTAACCCGGCACGCAGGGCACGCCGGCACCGATCATGCGCCGCTTGGCGGCCGCCTTGTTGCCCATTGCGGCGATGGCCGCCGGCGGCGGGCCGATGAAGGTCAGGCCCGCCTTCTCGCAGGAAGCGGCAAAGGTCTCGTTCTCCGACAGGAAGCCGTAGCCAGGATGGATCGCGTCGGCGCCGCTTTTATGCGCAGCTTCGAGGATGCGGTCGATGCTGAGGTAACTCTCGCTCACCGGCGGCGGCCCGATGCGCACCGCTTCGTCGGCGAAGGCAATGTGCGGCGCGTCCTTGTCGGCTTCGGAATAGACCGCGACGGTGCGATAGCCCATCGCCTTCGCCGTGCGCATCACCCGCCAGGCGATCTCGCCGCGGTTGGCGACCAGGACCTTGGAAAAGGCCATTACTCGACGGCCCAGCGCGGCGGCCGCTTCTCGGCGAAGGCGCGCAGGCCTTCGCCGGCCTCGGGGCCGCGCCGCGCCTCGGCGAACTTGTCGGCGGCGAAGTCGAGCACGTTGGACAGCGGCTCGCTGCCGACCTTCATCACGACCTGCTTGGTGAGTGCATTGGCGATCGGTGCGCACTTGTCGATCTGCTTCAGTACCTCTTCGAGCTTGGCGTCGAGCGCAGCGGAATCGGCCACGAGATAGTGGGCGATGCCGAGGCGCAGCGCCTCCGTGCCCTTGAACCGGGCCGCCGTCAGCGCAAGATGCCTCGTCTGCGGCACACCGATGCGCTGGGCGACGAACGGCGCGATCTGCGCCGGCACGATGCCGATGGCCGTCTCGCTCATGGCGAAGCCCGCACCCTCGGTGCAGATCGCTACATCGGAGACGCACAGGATGCCGAAGCCGCCGGCGATGGCGTAACCCTCGACCGCCGCCACGACGACCTGCGGCGTGTTGTTCAGCATCTCGAGGAATGCGCCGAACTGGCGGTTCCAGACGGCAATCGGATCCTTCTCGCCGGGCTTGGGCCTGTCTGTGAAGCTCTGCTCCATGTTCTTGAGGTCGGCGCCGGCGCAGAAGGTGCCGCCCGCCCCGCGCAGAATCACGACCTTGATGTCGCGGCGGTCGCGCAGGATCTCGAAGACGCTGCGCAGCTCGCCGATCAAGGTCGGGTTGAGCGCGTTCTTCACCTCGGGCCGGTTGAGCGTCACGTAGAGACGCGACCGCTCGCGTCGGAGGAGGAGGGCTTCGTACCTGTCTGCAAATTCAGTCACTACAAACTCCTCCGTGACGCACTCTGGTTCTCACGCCACCCATTGTCATCCCGAGCGCAGCGAGGGACCTT
>JABMNB010000643.1 GCA_013205335.1 Rhodospirillales bacterium | reverse complement strand
CAATCGAGGTAGTGTCGGATCGACCGGCCGGTCGGTGCAGACCGGGTCGTCCGAATCCCAGCCCTGCATGGCATCGAAAGAGAGCGCCAGATCCTCGGCCGAGCGCGCGAGGGGACCGAGATGGTCGAAGGAATCGACGAAGGGGAAGGACCCGGCGCGGCTCAGCCGTCCATAGGTCGGCTTCAGCCCGAACAGGCCGCAGAGCGAGGCGGGAACACGGATCGAGCCGTTGGTGTCGGAGCCCAGCGCCAGGGGCACCTCCCCCGCCGCCACCGCCGCGCCCGAGCCGCCGGACGAACCGCCCGACATGCGCGTAGGATCGTGCGGGTTGCGCGAGGGACCGTAGTGGATGTTCTCGCCGGTGAAGTCGTAGGCGTATTCGCCCATGTTGAGGCCGCCGACCAGTATCGCCCCGGCCGCCTCGAGCTTGCGCACCAGCGCGCCGTCGCGCGCGGCCTTCGGTCCGTCGACATTGATCTTCGAGCCGGCGCGCGTCGGCAGGCCGGAAATGTCGAACAGGTTCTTCACCGCGAAGGGCACGCCCAGCAGCGGCCCGCGATGGAGACCCGCATCGATCTCCGCAGCGCGCTTGCGGGCGCGTTCGGCGACCACGTCGGTGAAGGCGTTGATCGCAGGCTCGGCCGCCTCGATGCGCTTCAGCGTGGCGTCGATCACGGCAGCGGCCTTGACCTTGCCGCTCATCACCGCGCCCGCGATTTCGGTCGCGGTCGCGGTCTTCGACAGGGGATCGGTCATGGCCGGAACACCGGGCTCGACATCAGCTCGTCTTCGAGGTCCAGCTCGAGCAACGGGCGCGCGATCGTCAGCGAACGCTCGACGTTCAGGATCACGTTCGCCTTGTATTCCGGCGCGATCGTGAGGCCGACGATCTTCGCGCCCTCCTCGACCATGCGTGCGACATCAGGCTTCTCTTCGGCCATGCGGGTCCTTCTTTCGGTCAATCGAGGTGGCGGGGAGCCTGCCGCGCAGGACCCCGCGATGGCAAGGCCGGGCTTGCGCGGCCGCCGGGCGGCCTGCCTTCAGACCACATGAAGATCGCGGCGCATGAGCCGGTAGCTGGTAGCCAGTTCGCGTCCAAACCTCAGAAGATGTAGCAGGAGGGCCTGCGCAGCCGCCGCCGTCTCGATGGTGCCACGCTTCATGGTCTGCCCCTCGCCGTCCCGTCTCCTCGTGGGTGGGAAACGCAAGGACCGTGCCAATGACTGCGCGCATCTGGAGGCTGCAATCGGCGCATCGCTTGTCTAAAAGCTTCACATGACAGCTTTTCTCGACCTGGGTGTTCACGCGCTGCTCGGCGCCTATCGTGCCGGCACGCTCGACGTGCGGCAGACCATCGACGAGGTGCTGACGCGCATCGCACGGGCCGGCGACGACAAGGTCTGGATCTCGCGCGCCTCCGACGCCGACCTCCGGGCGCAGGCTGCAGCGCTCGATGCGCGACGCGATGAGATCGACCGGCTGCCGCTCTACGGCGTGCCCTTCGCGGTGAAGGACAATCTCGACGTCGAAGGCATGGTGACGACTGCGGCCTGTCCGGGCTTCGCCTACGACGCCAAGACTTCCGCCGAAGTCGTGCGGCGGCTGGTGGCCGCCGGCGCGATCGTGATCGGCAAGACGAACCTCGATCAGTTCGCCACCGGCCTCGTGGGCGTGCGCTCGCCTTACGGCGTGCCGCGCAATCCGTTCGATGCGTCGTTCGTTCCCGGCGGTTCGAGTTCGGGATCGGCGGTTGCCGTCTCGTCCGGCCTCGTGAGCTTCTCGCTGGGAACCGACACCGCGGGCTCGGGCCGCGTGCCGGCCGGCTTCAACAACATCGTCGGTCTCAAGCCGACGCCCGGCCTGCTCAGCAACGAAGGCATGGTGCCGGCCTGCCGCTCGCTCGACTGCACGTCGGTGTTCGCCCTCTCCTGCGCCGATGCCGACGCGGTCCTGGCCGTCGCGGCCGAGCCGCAGGCGACACCCGCCATCGGCCGGACTTTCCGCTTCGGCATTCTCGGTACCCGGGATGCCGAGTTCTTCGGCGATTCCGCCTATGCCGCGCTCTATGCGCAATCGAACGAGCGGCTGAAGGGCCTGGGCGGCACGCCGGTCGAGATCGACTACGCCCCGTTCCGTGACGCCGCGCAGCTTCTCTACAACGGTCCCTGGGTCGCCGAGCGCACGGCCGCGGTCGGTGCCTTCATGGAAGGTGCCGACGACACGGCGGGCGTCTGGCCGACGACACGGGCGATCGTGCTGAGCGGCCTCGAGTACAGCGCCGTGGATGCCTTCGAGGGCCAGTACCGACT
>JABMNB010000642.1 GCA_013205335.1 Rhodospirillales bacterium | reverse complement strand
GTCGTCTCGACCGAAGCGCCCCTCGGAAGCCTCGGGGCAGGCTCCGCCTTGCTGAGTTTACCCCGAGGTACTCGAGGGGCTCGGCTCCGGTCGAGCCGACGGGAGATTATGTATCGAACTCGACTCTCACTTAAGCGCGCTTCTCCTGGGCGACGGTAAGGGGCTGCGGCAGACGCGTCAGCATCTCCTTCGGTACCACCTGCCAGAAATGCCCGACCTCGCGATCCCAGTCGTTGAGCAGGCGCGCGCCCAGCGGCGACTTGGTCTCGGCGACATGTTCCGCCACCAGCGCCTTCAGCACCGCCTCCCAATGCGGATGATCGATACGCTGCCACGTCACCGTCTCTGGATTGACCTTCAGCTTGAACGCATCCTCCGGGTCGTAGAGGAACGCCATGCCGCCGGTCATGCCGGCGCCGAAGTTGACGCCGATCGATCCCAGGATCACGGCCGTGCCGCCGGTCATGTACTCGCAACCGTTCGAGCCCAGCCCCTCGACGACGGCATCGGCGCCCGAGTTGCGCACGGCGAAGCGTTCGCCGGCGCAGCCCGAGGCGAAAAGCTTGCCCGCCGTCGCGCCGTAGAGAACCGTGTTGCCGATGATGGCGTTGTTTTCCGGCACCAGCGGGCTGGAGATGGTCGGCTTCACCACGATGGTGCCGCCGCTCAGTCCCTTGCCGACATAGTCGTTGGCGTCGCCGAACACTTCGAGCTTCATGCCCTGGACGGCAAAGGCGCCCAGCGACTGGCCGGCGGTGCCGCGCAGGCGGACCGTCACGGTATCGGGCGGAAGGCCCGTCATGCCGTATTTGCGCGTGATCATGGCGGACAGTCGGGTGCCGACCGCGCGATGGGTGTTCCGCACGCTGTACTGGAGCTGCATCTTCTCGCGGTGCGTGAACAGCGGCTGCACGTCGCGCAGCATCTGGGCGTCGAGCGTGTCGGGCACCTCGTTGCGACCCACGACCGTGCAATGCACGGCCTCGCGGCCGCCATCGGCCCGCGTCAGCAGCGGGTTGAGGTCGAGGTCGTCGAGCGTGCGCGCGCCGCGGCTCACCTGCTTCAGCAGGTCTGAGCGGCCGACGATCTCGAGTAGCGACTTGTAACCGAGCTGCGCCAGAATCTCGCGCACCTCCTCGGCCACGAAGCTGAACAGATTCACCACCTTCTCCGGTGAGCCCTCGAATTTTGCGCGCAGCTTGGGGTCCTGCGTGCAGACGCCGACAGGGCAGGTGTTGGAATGGCACTGCCGGACCATGATGCAGCCCATCGCGATCAGCGATGCCGTCCCAAGACCGTATTCCTCGGCGCCCAGCATGGCGGCGATCACCACGTCGCGGCCGGTCTTGATGCCGCCATCGGTGCGCAGCAGCACCTTGTCGCGCAGGCGGTTCAGGGTCAGCACCTGGTGAGTCTCGGACAGGCCCATTTCCCACGGGATGCCGGCATACTTGATGCTGGTCTGCGGCGAGGCGCCGGTGCCGCCGTTATGGCCCGACACCAGGATCACGTCGGCCTTGGCCTTGGCCACGCCCGCCGCGATCGTGCCGATGCCGGAGCGCGCGACCAGCTTCACGGTCACGCGCGCCTCGGGGTTGATCTGCTTGAGGTCGTAGATCAGCTGCGCCAGATCCTCGATCGAATAGATGTCATGATGCGGCGGCGGGCTGATCAGTGTGACGCCGGGCGTCGAGTGACGCAGCTTTGCGATCATTTCCGTGACCTTGAGGCCGGGAAGCTGGCCGCCCTCGCCGGGCTTGGCACCCTGGGCCACCTTGATCTCGAGTTCGCGGCAGTTGTTCAGGTATTCGGCGGTGACGCCAAACCGTCCCGAAGCGACCTGCTTGATGGCCGACGAGGCATTGTCGCCATTGGGCCGCGGCCGGTAGCGCGCGGGATCCTCGCCGCCCTCGCCGGAATCGGACTTGGCGCCGATGCGGTTCATCGCGATCGACAGCGTTTCGTGCGCTTCCGGTCCCAGCGCGCCCAGCGAGATGCCGGGCGCCACGAGGCGCTTGCGCAGCTCGGTGATCGACTCGACGTCGTCGAGGGCGACGGGGGTGCGGTCGGTCTTGAAGTCCAGCAGGTCGCGCAGGTTGATCGGCGGCTGGCGGCGCACCGCCTCGCTATACTTGCGATACTTCGCGTAGGACTCGGTGTTCACCGCGTCCTGCAGCATGTGGATCAGCACGCCCTCGAAATTGTGGCGGTCGCCGCCGCGGCGAGCCTTGTAGAAGCCGCCGATCGGCAGAGCGATCACGTCCTCGTCGAACGCACGCGCATGCTGCTCGACAATCTTCTCCTGCACGCCGCGCAGGCCGATGCCCGAAATGCGCGACGGCATGCCGGGGAAGAACTCGGCCACCAGCGAGCGCGACAGGCCGACCGCCTCGAAGTTGCAGCCTCCGCGATAGGACGACAGGACGGAGATGCCCATCTTGGACATCACCTTGAGCAGGCCCTCGTCCAGCGCCTTCTTGAAGTTGGCGAGACACTGGCCGAGCGACAGCTTGCCGAACAGGCCGCGCGCATGGCGGGCCGCGATCGTTTCCTCGGCGAGGTAAGGGTTCACCGTCGTCGCGCCGACGCCGATGATGACGGCGGCATAATGCACGTCGAGGCATTCGCCCGAGCGCACGTTCAACGACGTGAAGGTGCGCAGCGACTGGCGCACCAGGTAGGAGTGAACGGCGCCGGCGGCCAGGATCATCGGGAGCGCGGCGCAGTCGGCGTTGATCTTGGCGTCGGTCAGCACGATGTGCAGGCAGCCGCTGCGAACGGCGTCCTCGGCCTCCTTGCAGATGCGCTCGAAGGACTGCCGCATCGCGTCGAGGCCGCCCTTCTTGTCGCCATGACGGGGATCGAAGGTGCAGTCGATGCGGGCCACGGTGTCGCCCATGTACTTGCGCATCGCCTCGAACTCGGCGTTGAGCACGATCGGCGACTGCAGGGACAGCATCTCGCTCTGGTCGGGCGTTTCGTCGAGGATGTTCCCGAGATTGCCCAGGCGCGTGCGAATCGTCATCACGTTGCGCTCGCGAAGGCTGTCGATCGGCGGGTTCGTCACCTGGCTGAAGTTCTGGCGGAAATAGTGATGCATGCCGCGATAGGTGTCGCTCAGCACCGCCAGCGGCGCGTCGTCACCCATCGAGCCGACGGCCTCCTTGCCGTCCTCGACCATGGGATGGAGGATTGTCTCGAGATCCTCTATCGACCAGCCGGCCGCGAACTGGCGGCGGCGCAGCTCGTCCGCCTCGAAATGTTCGGTGGCCGGTGCATCCTGGCGGATCAGCGAATCGAGTTCGACCGTGCGCTGCGTCCAGCTCGCATAGTCGTGCGTCGCCGCGAGCATGTCCTTCAGTTCGCGGTCCTTGTAGACCTTGGCCAGGTCCATATCGACGGCCAGCATTTCGCCCGGGCCCAACCGGCCCTTCTCGATGATCTTGGCCTCGTCCTGCGGCACCATGCCGGCTTCGGAGCCGGCGATCAGCAGATCGTCGGACGTCATCACGTAGCGCATCGGGCGCAGCCCGTTGCGATCGAGCCCGACCAGCGCCCACTTGCCGGCCACGGCGGCGATGGCGGCCGGCCCATCCCACGGCTCCATGACGCCGTTGACGTAGTTGTACATGGCCCGATGCTCCGGGGGCACGTTGGGATTCGTGGCCGAGGCCTCGGGGATCATCATCGTCTTGACCATCGGCAGGTTGCGATGGCCGCGGACCAGCAGCTCGAACACGTTGTCGAGGGCTGAGGAATCGGAGGCGCCGGGCTGGACGATCGGCTTCAGGTCCTCGATGAAGCGACCGAACGTCTCGTGCTCGAGGCGCGCCTCGTGGCTCTTCATCCAGTTGACGTTGCCCAGGATGGTGTTGATCTCGCCATTGTGGGCGAGCACGCGGAAGGGCTGTGCCAGCTTCCATTGCGGGAAGGTGTTGGTCGAATAGCGCTGGTGGAAGATCGCAAAGCGCGAGGTGAAACGCTCGTCGAGCAGATCAGGATAGAAGGTGCTGAGATGCTCGGCCAGGAACATGCCCTTGTAGACGACCGACCGGCAGGACAGCGAGCAGACGTAGAACTCGGCGATGTTCTCGGTGAGCGCCGCCTTCTCCATGCGCCGGCGCAGGATGTAGAGCTGCTTCTCGAATTCGCGATTGTCGAGCTTCGCGTCGCCGCGGCCGATCAGGATCTGTTCGATCTCGGGCCGCGTCTCGTTGGCCTTGGCGCCGATGGTCGATATGTCGACGGGCACCTGCCGCCAGCCCAGGATCGTGTGGCCGAAGCGGAGGATTTCGGTCTCGACAATGGTGCGGCACCGCTCCTGCGCGCCGAGATCGGTACGCGGCAGGAACACCATGCCGACCGCCAGTCGCCCGACCTGCGGGAGCTCACCGCTGGCGTCGCGGACATGTTCCCTGAAGAAGTCCTGCGGAATCTCGACGTGGATGCCGGCGCCGTCGCCTGTCTTGCCGTCGGCGTCGACGGCGCCGCGGTGCCACACGGCCTTCAGCGCATCGATGCCCGCGGCGACCACGTCGCGGCGCCGCTTGCCGTCCAGCGCGACCACGAGACCGACGCCGCAGGAGTCGAGTCCCTCGGCCGGATTGTAGCCGTAGGCCGCAGTGAGCTTCTCCGTTCCGCTCTTGTAGTCGCGGACGAACTGCTCGGCATCGAAGGGAAGGACGGACATTGGCTTTTATCCTTGTCGGTGGCTTTCCCCCTCCGGCCTTCGGCCACCTCCCCCGTATGACGGGGGAGGCAGGGAGGGGGAAAGCGATAGCGAGGTCTACTTGTAGGCGATGCCCAGGCCCTTATAGAGGCCGCATCCGTAGTTACCGTGCGCCTTGATGGGCTTCAGCTTGGAGCCCGCCACGACGAACAGCGGTTCGTGGAACAGCGGAATCCAGACGAAGGCGTCGTGAACCTTCTGCTGCACGGCCTGGTAGGCCGTTGCCCGGGTGGCCTCGTCGAGCGCGGTCGAGCCCTTGTCGAGCAGCTCGTCGGTTTCCTTGTCCTTCCAGTTCATGCGGTTGGGGGTCGGCGTGTTGGCCGAGCGGAAGTACAGGTTCAGCGCATCGCCGGCGCTGACATAGGGAAAGCTCATGCCGAAAGCATCGAACTCCTGCGTGGCGAGCTTGCCCCAGGCCACGGTCGAGTCGAAGAGCTGGATCTGCAGATCGATGCCCACCTTGCGCAGATCGCCCTGGACGGCTTCGGCGATCTCCTTGAAGGCGCCGGAGATGCCGTAGATGAGCGGCGCGAGCTTCTTGCCGTCCTTGTAACGGAATCCGTCCGGGCCCTTCTTCCAGCCGGCTTCGTCGAGCAGCTTCTCGGCTTCCTTGACGTTCTCGCCGTAGGCGGCCTTGTTGAGCTTGGAATTGAAGTCGAGGACGTTGGGCATCAGCATCGTCGAGGCCGGTTCGGCGTAGCCGAAGGTAACGGCCTCGGTGATCGCCTTCTGGTCGACGGCGAGGTTCATCGCCTGCCGGACGCGCACGTCGTTGACCAGAGCCTTGTCGACCTTGAAGCCTATGAAGTAGGTCCAGAAGAAGTTCTCGGCCTTGGTGACCGAGAGGTTCTTGTTGGCCTGCAGCTCCTTGATCGACCAGTAGGGCACGTACTGGCTGGCATCGGCCTGGCCGGCCTGCAGCGCGGTGACCCGGGTGTTCTCCTCGGGGACCACTTTCCAGATGACTTTGTCGACCTGGGCCTCGGTATAGTCATAGATTGGCGGGCCCCATTTGTAGCCCTTGTGCTTGGTCAGCACCGTCGAGTCGCGCGGCGTCCAGCTCTCGAAACAATAGGGACCGGTACCGTCGAAGCCCTTGACGCCGAAGTCGGCCCCGAGCTGCTTGGCCTGGTCGACGTTGAGGACCGTGTGGAAATACTGCGTCATCTGGTAGAGCAGCTCGGAGAACGGCTTCTTGAGCTTGTACACGACCGTGACGTCGTCGGGCGCTGTGACCTTGTCGACATCACCCATCCGCCACTTCACGAGACCCTTGGTCTCGGGATCGAGCCAGCGCTCGTAGGTGGCGACGATGTCCTTGGCCGTCATTTTCTTGCCGCTGCAAAACGAGACGTCGTCGCGGAGTTTGAAGGTGTAGGTGAGACCGTCGGGCGAGACCGTCCAGCTCGTGGCAAGACCGGGCTTCAGGGTCTTCATGTCGAAGTCGAGGTTCACCATCGTGTCGCCCATCATGTAGATGACTTCGGCGCCCGACCGGGAGGTCGACTTGTGCGGGTCGTAGCGATCGGTGTCGATCTCGCGCACGATCGTCACGTTCTTCTGTGCCATCGCCGGCGCCGCTGCGCCGACCGCGGCCATCGCGGCCAGCGCCGCCCATGTCAGTTTCACGCTCGTCATTTTGCTCATTCCCACACCTCCTGTCGTCTCAGGTCTATTGCCGCAACTTCGGATCGAGGGCGTCGCGCAGGGCGTCACCCAGTACGTTGAACGCGAGAACCACGAGGAAGATCGCGGCGCAGGGCAAGGTCGAGACATGCGGCGCGATCGACATGAACTTGCGGCCATCGGCGGCCATGCTGCCCAGCTCGGCCGTCGGCGGCTGAGCGCCGAGTCCTAGAAAAGATAGAGCG
This sequence comes from Rhodospirillales bacterium, assembly GCA_013205335.1. GTDB lineage: Bacteria > Pseudomonadota > Alphaproteobacteria > Reyranellales > Reyranellaceae > Reyranella. The sequence continues at coordinate 2,374 of JABMNB010000642.1, read as the reverse complement.
GCGCCCAGCAGGATCGCCTGGCCCAGTTGCAGGGTCATGTAGATCAGGATGGTTGGCCAGCAGTTGAGCGCGAGATAGCGCCAGATCAGCGCTCCATCGCCCAGGCCCACTGCTCGGCCCGCCTCCATGTATTCCTGCTGCATGATCGACTGCGCAGCGCCGCGGGCGATGCGGGCGATCGAGGGGACCGACGCGATGCTGAGCGCAATCACCAGCGAGAAGAGGCCGGTGCCCAGCACGGCCGCAATGGCCAGGCCGAACAGGATCGACGGGAAGGAGAGCAGCACGTCGACCAGGCGCATCAGCGGCTGGTCGAGGCGTTTGAAATAGGCTGCGCTCAGGCCGATCATCGCGCCGAGACCGCCACCGACCACGACGGCGATGATGCCGATCCCGAGTGTGGCGCGCAGGCCGAACAGGATGCGACTGACCATGTCGCGGCCCTGATTGTCGGCGCCCAGCAGGAAATCCGGGCAGCGTGCGCCACCGATCGGGCAGAGGCGCAGCCGCATGTTGGACGAATAGGGATCGAACGGCGCGATCCAGGGTGCGAGGAGCGCCGCGCCGACGATCACGATGAGGAACAGGGCGGCCGCGGCCGCGGGTGGGTCCTTGAGGATGCGTCGCCAGATGGCGTTCTTTCGCCGGATCGCGGCGATCGCGCGCTGGTCCGCCTGACTCTGCAAAGGGAGGGCGGCGTCGGTCATCCGCGCGCGATCCGTGGGTCGAGGTAGGCGTAGAGGACGTCGACCAACAGATTGATGGCCATGAAGCCGACCGCGAGGATCAGGATCGCGCCCTGGGCCAGCGGGAAGTCGCTCGACGTGATCGCGCCCACCGCCATGCGGCCGACGCCCGGCCAGGCGAACATGGTCTCGGTGACGATCGAGCCGCCCAGCAGGAAGCCGATCTGCAGGCCGACCAGCGTCACCACGGGGATCATGGCGTTGCGCAGCGCATGGCGGATGGTGACGCGCCAGTCCGAGGCCCCCTTGGCGCGGGCGGTACGGACATAGTCGGCACCCAGAGTCTCGAGTAATGACGTCCGCGTCATGCGCGCGACGGGGCCAACGAAGACGGCGCCCAGGGTGATCGATGGCAGGATGATGCTCATGAAGCCATCGGCGGTCCAGATCGGACCGTTGCGTCCCTGGAAAGGCAACAGTCCGGCACCGCCGACATACTGGATGAGCAGCAGGCCGACCCAGAAGATGGGCACAGAAACGCCCATCACCGACAGGGCCATGATGGCGCGGTCGATGACCGTGCCGCGACGGCGGGCGGCCAGGGTGCCCAAAGTAATGCCGAGCGGTACCGCCCAGATCAGGCAGGCCAGCATCAGCTCGATGGTCGGCCACAGGGTGAGGGCGATCTCGTCGACCACGGCGCGGTTGGAAATCATGGAGCGGCCGAGGTCGAGCTGGAAGACGCGGCCGAGATAGCGACCAAACTGGACCCAGAGCGGCTGGTTGAGGCCAAGATCGTTTCGGATGGCGTCGACTTCCGCCTTGGTCGCGGTCGGCCCGGCGACCACGGTTGCCGGATCGGTAGGCACGACCTGCAGCAACAGGAATCCGATGAGCAGCACGCCCAGAAGAACGGGGAGCGAAATCATCAACCGATGGGCGATATGCCGCGCCATTTACTTCGAAACCTGCCCCTCTTCGGGTAAGAACACTGGCCGACGCCGCGGCGCTCGACAAGCGCCCGACGAGTGGCATGATCGCTGCTACGTCATCTAGTGGCTTTGCAAGAACCGCGCCGGGGAGCGTCGACGATGTCATCGAGCAAACTGAACGAGCAGGCGAAAGGCGTCTATATCATCGCCGCCACGCCCTTCACCGACGAGGGCGCGGTCGATTTACAGAGCGTCGATACGCTGACCGATTTTTATCTGGGTTGCGGCGTACACGGCTTCACCCTGCTTGGAATGATGGGTGAGGCACACAAGCTCACCGCCGACGAATCGATCTCCGTCGTCAATCGCGTGATCGGACGTGCGCAGGGCCGGCAGGTGATCGTCGGCGTCAGCCATGCCGGGCTCGAGAATGTCCGGCGTCTCTCGCACGAGGCGATGATCGCCGGCGCCTCGGGCGTGATGGTCGCGCCGCCTCCCGGTCTCAAGGGCGACGACGGGATCTACAATTACTATGCGCAGGTCTTCCAGGCGCTGGGCCCTGACATTCCTGTCGTCTATCAGGATTATCCTCAGACGACCGGTGTCTACCTGCCGGTCAGCGTGTTCGAACGACTTGTCGACGACTTCAGGCAGCTCGTCATGCTGAAGCACGAGGATGCGCCGGGCCTCGCCAAGCTCACGAAGGTCCGCGAGGGCGAGAAGAGGCCGGGCCGCCGCCGCGTCTCGATCCTGGTC
>JABMNB010000641.1 GCA_013205335.1 Rhodospirillales bacterium | reverse complement strand
TGCGAGGGCACCTTCCGGACGAGGTCCTCGCGCGCAGAAAAACGCCCCAGGAGTCCACGCTGCCGTTTGGCCACGGACTTCCGGGCCTGTCGCGCGACGGGCACCTGGATCGCTACGTCGACGTCTCGATCGTATCGGCCGGGAACTGGTCCGGGCGCCTGCGGGGCAATGCTCTCCGCGTTCACGTTCTAGATCACTGGCTGACGAGAATGCGCCTTGGCGGTGTCCATTCTCCGTGACGGCCTTCACCGAGAGGTCAGCCATCCGCCCTCTGGTATTTCGCCCCCAGATGTCCGAGAATTTGCGGATGCTGACGGTTACCACGATCGTGAAGAAATCCGCCCGGCAGGTTGCGTGTGAATTCAGCGGTGAAGTGGTGCTGCTGCACCTCGACAAGGCACGCTATTTCGGCCTCCAGGGCGTGGGAGCGGCAATCTGGAATACTCTCGAGGAGCCGAGGTCGATTGCGGACGTTTGCGACGACGTTGCGGCCAGGTTCGATGTCGATCCAGCCGTATGTCGGGATCATGCGGTCAAGTTTCTGACGAGCCTGCAGGAGGTCGGCCTCATCGACGTCGTTGGTTGACCATTCAGGACAGCTATTTATGCGTGTTCTAATGATTCATTAATGCTGCATCAATGCTGCAGTATATTTGTGCTCCGTCAGAAGTTCATGCTAATGTTCGCACTGGGGAATGTGTGTGGATGCCCGTCATCGTTCTTTCGTTGCGGGCAAAAGGGCGGACTTTATGGATGCGCAGCACAATTGCGATGAGGGCGGTGAGGCTGTTAAATCACTCTCGAAAAAGCCTTATGCGGAGCCGGTGCTGTTGGTGTTGGGCTCCTTCAGTGACCTGACATTAGCCGTTGGACCCAATGGGAAAAGCGATGGTGGCAGCCAGCGCGGCAGAAAGAGCACGCGCTTCTAGGGCGCCTGTCATCCTCGACCGTTTCGATGGGTGCGTCTGACTTTGCCTTCGTCTTACTGAAGGGGTGACCAAAGCTGAGGATCGGGAAGCTGCAGGCTGATCTGGTTTTCCGGCTCCCGCTGTTACGCAAGCGCATGCCCGTGTCGGCCAGACCCTCGACCGGCAGCGTCGAATTCAAGCTTCTCTGTCTTGTTGCACGCCCAGAGCCTGACCTCGGCGGGGCGCGGAAAATCCTCAGCGCCGGCGTCGACTTCGCGGAACTCTTCAGGCTTGGCGAGTATCACGGAGTCCGCCCGCAGCTTGTCGAGAGTCTCTATCGGATGTCGTGGGAGACTGTGCCTGCGGCAACGAGAAACTCTTTCGAGAATTTCCGGCGGGTTCACGGCGCACATGCCTTGTTCGTATCCCAGGAACTCTGCCGCTTGTACGAGGCATTCGCCAAAGCGGGGCTCAGGTTTGCCACCTTCAAGGGACCGACCCTGGCAGCGCTTCTCCATGGCGACGTGTCGCGCCGCGAATACGTCGATGTCGACATCATCGTGCCCCAGCAGCAGATTGACGATGCCGAGCGGCTGCTTGGCGGGCTCGGCTATCGCGCCGCCGGTGGAACGCGAGCGTACCGGCAGGCATTTCTGGCCCACTTGCGACAGTATGCTTTCGTTCACCCCGACAGCAATCTCGCGATCGACCTCCATTGGAGTTTCACCGGCACCCATGTGCCGTTTCCCTTGACGCCTGCCGCTGTGTGGCAGGATCTCGACACCGTTTTGATTGGCAATCGTGCAGTTCCCACACTTTCGACGGAGAACCTCGCTCTGTTGCTGGCCGGACATGGAACGAAGGAAGCCTGGCGGTGCCTCGGGTGGATCTGTGATTTCGCCATGCTGATCGACCGACGCCAGGATCTCGATTGGCTTGGTATCCACGAGCGCGCCAGGGCGCAGCGGTGCGGCGACGCAGTTCTTCTTGCCTGTGCGATGGCGCGGGAACTGCTCGAAACGCCCGTTCCGGAAGCCTTGCGCGGTCTACTCGAAAGGAACGGGCGCGTTCGTGCTCTCGCTGCCAGGCTGACGCGCGGCCTGACGGAGGGTTTGCCCGGCCTCGCCGAGCAGGAGAATTTTTCGGACTTGCATCTATGCGAACGCCGGCTCGACAAGCTCTGGGGCGCCATGACGCTCGTACTCACCCGGACCTCGGGAGATTACGATGCGATGAAGCTTCCGCGAATACTTTGGCCTGTGTACTACGTCACGCGACCTTTCCGCCTCGCTGCCAAGGCGCTGACCACCCCTGGCAGGAGGTCTGGAAGCTGATTGGCGGCACGAGCGTATCGTCGACCAGCGCAAGGCGAGGGCCACGCTTCGAGGCGATGATCCGGAGAGCCCGTATTCGGCTTTCGCCTCTAACCTGGAAAAGCGATAGGTCAACTCTGGCTCTGGGCTCGAAGGCCGGACAGAACGAACACTGGCGCGGACGGCCTTCGCGAGGCTGGACCCTTCGGACTCCGGAACGCCGGGCGACAGCGGCGAGCGCTACCTCAATCAGAGGTTTCGAAATCAAGAAAAAGGCTCCGAAGCGGAAGTGCCTCGGAGCCTTTGAAACCGGTGGTGGGCGCTGTAGGGATTGAACCTACGACCCCACCCGTGTGAAGGGTGTGCTCTCCCGCTGAGCTAAGCGCCCGGAGGGGGCGCGTATAAGACAGGCGGGCTGAGCCGTCAACGCCCCGCAGCAAGCCGTGCCAGGGCATCGGGGAGGGCGTCGAACCGGTCGATCACGGCGTCGGCGCCCAGTTCGCTGGCCGGCTTGGCGGTGTAGCCCCAGCTCACCAGCACGGCCGGGATGCCGGCGCCGCGGGCGGCCTCGGCATCGTGCGTCGAATCGCCGATCATGACGGCGCGCTTCGGGTCGCCCCCCATACGCTCGAGCAGCATCACGATGTGGCGCGGGTCGGGCTTGCGGACCGGGAAGCTGTCGGCGCCGGCCACGTCGGTGATCGGCGGCATCAGCTTCAGGTGTTCGAGGATCATGCGCGAGGGCTTCTCGAACTTGTTGGTACAGACGCCCTGCTTGAGGTCGAGGCGGGCAAACGTGGCGACCACGTCGGCGACGCCGGCGAAGGCGGTGGTGTGGCTGATCGGATCGGCCTCGTAGTAGCGCACGAATTCCCGGGTCACGGCGCTCAGCGCCTCGTCGCCCAGCGACTTGCCGTACTTGGCGAAGGCCTTGCTCATCGTGACCTTGCTGCCCTGGCCCATGAAGATCCGGACATCGTCCTCGGTCACGGGCGGCAGGCCGTGGTCGGCCATGACGTGGCTGACGGCCAGCTGCATGTCCCGGGCGCTGTCGATCAGGGTGCCGTCAAGGTCGTAGAGGACGGTGTCGAAGCGGGCGGTGATGAGTTTCTCGGCATCTGTCTGCATGACAGTTTCTCTAGCATATCTGCCTTGCCGGTCCGCCACCCGCGTGGCATCGGACGAGGATGAAATCACCCATTGCCGTGGTCGTGCTCGCAGCCGGTGCCGGAACCCGCATGAAATCGGCGCTGCCGAAGGTCCTGCATCCCCTGGCCAACCGCCCCATGCTGGCCCATGTGCTGGCCAATGCAGCGGCGCTGAAGCCGAGCCGTATCGTGGGGGTGATCGCGCCGGGTGCCACTGAGGTCGCCAAGGCCTTTGCGCCCCATCCGACGGCGGTGCAGAGCAAGCCGCTGGGAACAGGGCATGCCGCCAGGGCCGCGCTGGCGGTGCTCAAAGGGCATGACGGGCCGGTGCTGGTCGTGTTCGGCGACGCGCCGCTCGTGACGACGGCCAGCCTGCAGAAGCTGGTCGCGGCCTGCCGCAAGGCCGGGGCGGCGGTCGGCGTGCTGGGCTTCGTTGCCCGCGATCCCACGCCGTACGGCCGCCTGATCGTGCGGCAGGGCGAACTGGTGAAGATCGTCGAAAGCAAGGATGCCGACGCGACGGAGCGGGCGGTCGATTTCTGTAATTCCGGCGTCATGTGCATCGACGGCAAGCTGATCGCGTCGCTGCTCGGCGCCATCCGCGACGACAACGTGAAGCGCGAATTCTACCTCACCGATGCCGTGCACCTGGCGCGCGAGGCCGGCCACAAGGCGATCGCCGTTGCGGGAGAAGAGGCGGAGTTCCAGGGAATCAATTCGCGGGCCGAACTGGCCGTGGCCGAGCAGGCGCTGCAGCAGCGGTTGCGCGCCGCTGCGATGGCGGGTGGCGTCACCATGACCGATCCCGGGACGGTCTGGCTGTCGGCCGACACGAAGTTCGCCACCGACGTCACGATCGGCCCCAATGTACGTTTTGGCCTGGGCGTGAGCGTCGGCGAGGGCACCGTCATCAAGGCCTTCTGCGACATCGAGGGCGTGCGCATCGGCAAAGGCGCCCTGATCGGGCCGTTCGCCCGCATTCGTCCGGGGTCGGAGGTCGCCGACGACGTCCACATCGGCAACTTCGTGGAGCTCAAGGCCACGCGCATGGCCCGTGGCGCCAAAGCCAATCACCTCGCTTATCTCGGCGACGCCGACATCGGGGCCGGAAGCAACATCGGGGCCGGCACGATCGCCGTGAATTACGACGGATACGGCAAGCACCGCACCATCATCGGACCCGACGTGTTCATCGGCTCCAACAGCTCCCTGGTGGCGCCGGTCAAGGTCGGCAAGGGTGCCAATGTGACCGCGGGCAGTGTGGTGACGGAAGATGTTCCTCCGGACGCCGTTGCCTTCGGCCGGGCCCGCCAGGTCACAAAGAAGCGGCGGGCGACGGCTCTTCGTGCAAAACTTAGAGATCGAGCGGCGGCCGCCAAGAAGGCCGCCGCCGCACGTTCAGACAAGACATAGCTCCTCCTCCCGTCGAGACAGAATCCCATGTGCGGCATCATCGGCATCATCGGCAACGCGCCTGTCACGCCCCTCCTGGTCGATGCGCTGAAGCGGCTCGAGTATCGCGGCTACGACTCGGCGGGCGTCGCCACCCTGGTGAACGGCCATATCGAGCGTCGTCGCGCCGAGGGCAAGCTGGTGAACCTCGAGGCGCGGCTGAAGGTCGAGCCGCTCGCCGGCACGATCGGCATCGGCCACACCCGCTGGGCCACGCATGGCAAGCCCTCGGAGCGCAACGCGCATCCGATCGCCACCGACCGGGTCGCCGTCGTGCACAACGGCATCATCGAGAACTTCCAGGAGCTGAAGGCCGAGATGGAGGCCGAGGGCCGGCGCTTCGACAGCGATACCGACACCGAGGTGGTGGCCCAGCTCATCACGTCGTACCTCGAGAAGAAAAATTCACCCGAGCAGGCGATGGCCCACGCGATGGAACGCCTGCGTGGCGCGTTCGCACTGGCCGTGCTGTTCAGTGGCCGGCACGATATCCTGATGGGCGCCCGCCGCGGCAGCTCGCTGGCCGTGGGCTACGGTGACGGCGCGATGTACATCGGCACCGACGCGCTGGCACTGGCACCCTTCACCAAGCGGGTCAGCTACCTCGAGGATGACGACTGGGTCGTCGTGCGCGCCGACGGCTGCACCATCTACCAGGGCGCCACGGAGGTGAAACGCGAGATCCATCAGACCGGGCTGAGCGGCGCGATGATGGGCAAGGGCAACTATCGCCACTTCATGCTCAAGGAGATTCACGAGCAGCCGGCGGTCATTGGCGACACGCTGCGCAGCTACATCGATCCCGCGACGCGGACGGTCAGGCTGCCGGCGATGCCGTTCGACTGGAACAAGGTGAGCCGCATCACCATGACGGGCTGCGGCGGCGCCTTCTACGTCTGCATGGTGGCGAAGTACTGGTTCGAGCAGATTGCCCGCCTGCCGGTCGAGGTCGAGCTGGGCTCCGAGTTTCGCTACCGCGAGCCGCCGCTGCCCGAGGGTGGCGTCTGCATCGCGGTGTCCCAGTCCGGCGAGACGGCCGACACGCTGGCCGCCGTCCGCTACGCCAAGGCGCAGCAGCAGACCATCCTCACCGTCGTGAACGTTCCGGAGAGCGCCATCGCCCGTGAGGCGCATGTCGTTCTGCCGACCCTGGCGGGGCCTGAGATCAGCGTCTGCTCGACCAAGGCCACGACCACGCAGCAGACGGTGCTGCTGGCCACCGCGATCGCCGCCGGCCGGGCCCGCGGCACGCTCTCGGCGGCCGACGAGGTGCGCTACGTGGCGGCGCTGATCGAGCTGCCGGCCCTGATCAACGAGGCGCTGAACATGGAGGCGCAGTACCGTGTGATCGCCGATGACGTACTCGCCGAGGCGCGTGACGTTCTCTATCTCGGCCGCGGCACGTCTTTCCCGATCGCGCTGGAGGGCGCCCTAAAGCTGAAGGAGATTTCCTACATCCACGCCGAGGGTTATGCCGCCGGCGAGATGAAGCACGGCCCAATCGCGCTGATCGACGAACTGGTGCCGGTCGTGGTCGTGGCGCCGAACGATTCGCTGTTCGACAAGACGGCGTCGAATTTCGAGCAGGTAAAGGCGCGCGGCGGCAAGCTGGTGCTGCTGAGCGACGCCGGCGGCGTGGCGCGCCTGGGTCCGCAATCGGTGGCCACACTCACCCTGCCGGCGGTCGATCCCGCCGTCGCGCCGATCCTCTACACGATCCCGGTACAGTTGCTGGCCTACTATACGGCCATCGCCAAGGGCACCGACGTCGACCAGCCGCGCAACCTGGCCAAGAGCGTCACCGTCGAGTAGCGCTGGCAGCCTGGCGGACGGCAAAAAAAAGCCGCGGGACCCGTCAGGGCCGCGGCTTTTCGTTTTCCGGGAAGTTCGTTCAGCGCGTTCCCTGGGGCAGGCCGGGCGGCGGGCCCGAGGGCGCCGGGGCCGGCTGACCGCCGCGCGGCGGGGGTTGCGCCGGGCGGGGCTGGGCCGGCTGGGCCGGTTGGGCCGGCATCAGCGTCTGCACGATGGCGCGGATCTTCGCGGCCTCCGCCTCCTGCGCCTTCTTGAACTCTTCTTCGCTGATGAAGTGGTCCTTGTTGAGGTCCATCTCGCCGAACTGCTTCAGCGCATAGGCCGTCAGCTCGACACGGTCGATTATGCCGTCCTTGTTGGTATCGATCTCGGCAAACTTGCGCATGGCGATCTGCTTGCGCATGTCGAAAGGCAGCAGGTTCTTGGCCTGTGGCCCGTCCGCGGGGCCCGCCAGGACGACATATTCCGGGCCGCTGATCTTCGTGTCCTTGTTCTTGTCCAGTTCATCGGACTGACGGAGCTGCATATCCATGAACTCGTTCAGGGTCATCATGCCCTGGCGACGACGGGCTTCAGCCTGCTGGCGTTCGGCCGCCTCGCGCTGCAGCGCGCGCTGGACGATCAGGCGAACCTCGGGCTCGGTGACCTTGTTGTCTCGGTCCGTGTCATAGTTGTTGAACTCCGCATGGACCAGCGCCTCGGCCTCGGCGCGTTCGACGAAGCCGTCGCGGTTGGTGTCGAGGTTCTGGAATTCGGCGCGGGCACGGCTGCGTCGTTCATCGAGCGGCGGCAGGCCGGGCGCATCGGCCGCCGTCGCCGGCGGTTCGACGACCTTGATGAATTCTTCGACCGACAGCTTGTTGTCCTTGTTGAGGTCGAGCGTTTCGAAGGATTTCATGCGGTATTTCAGGAAGTCGGCGCGGGTGACCTCGCCCTTCTTGTCGACGTCTATATCGATGAACCATTGCGGCAGCGGAATGGCGGGTGCGGCCGCCAGGGGCGCCCCGGCGGCAGGTGGTGTCGCAGCCGCAGCAGGCGGAGCAGCCGGCTGAGCCGGTGCCGCTGCTGGCGGCGCGGCCTGGGCCGGTGGCCTGTTCTGGGGCCAGGCCTGGGTTGGCGGAGTCTGGGCCATCGCCGGGAGGGCGAGGCAGGCAGCAGTCAGGAAGAGGGTCGGGCGAAACATGCGATTCATCTGCGGTGAGCCCGCTTTTGGAGGGGGAGTTTTCGTATCGGTTGCAATGGACCGCCTGTCAATGTCCGCAAACCTCAGCAAACCTGCGGCGCAATCGCGCCGAAAGCATGGCGTCGTGCCATTTGAGTTGCACCCCACCTCAGGATAAGCCATCGTTGGACGTGCGCAGACTCCGAAGAAGAGTCGCAAGTACTTGGGAGGCAAGGGTAATTTCGCCACGCTGGCGCGTGTAATGCGCCGGCCGGCGGAATCAGTATCGACATGACAGCACTATCTTCATCCCGCGGCTCGCCGCTTCTCAGCGTGCGTGACGTGTCCGTCCGGTTCGGCGGCATCATCGCCCTCGACGGCGTCACCTTCGACGTTTTTGCCGGCCAGATCGCCGGCCTCATCGGCCCCAATGGAGCCGGTAAGACCACTCTCTTCAACTGCCTGAGCCGGCTCTACACGCCAAACAGCGGCGACGTGCTGTTTGAGGGGAAGACGATCCTCGATCGGCCCCGGCACGCCATTCCCCAGATCGGCATCGGGCGGACGTTCCAGAACGTGGCTCTGTTCGACCATATGTCGGTCCTCGACAACGTCAAAGTCGGTTGCCACAGCGTCAGCTCGACCAGCTTCTTCGAGAACGCGCTGCGGCTGCCCAAGGTCAAGGTCGAGGAGGAGGCCATCGCGCGGCGCGCCGAGGAGCTGATCGCGTTCATGGATCTCACACCCTTCACCAATGCCATGGCGGGGCCATTGCCGTTCCCGATCCGCAAGCGTGTCGAACTCGCCCGCGCCCTGGCCTCCAGCCCCAAGCTGCTGCTGCTCGATGAGCCGGCGGCCGGCCTGAACCACGACGAAATCGAGGTGCTGAAGCACCAGATCAAGCGCGTCCGTGACTTGCAGAACGTCACCGTGCTGCTGGTCGAGCATCACATGAGCCTCGTCATGTCGGTGTCGGACAAGGTGGTCGCCATCGACTTCGGCAAGAAGATCGCCGACGGTACGCCGGCGGAAGTGCAGCGCGATCCGGAAGTGATCCGCGCCTACCTGGGGACCGCGTAATGGCTGCGATTCTTGAGGTAACGGGCTTGAAGGCCTTCTACGGCCAGACCCAGTCGCTCTACGACGTCGGCTTCGAAATCCCCACCGGCGGCATCACGACCCTGCTCGGCGCCAACGGCGCCGGCAAGACGACGACGCTGCGGGCGATCTGCAACATGGTCCGCACCGACGGCACGATTCGCTTCGATGGAAAGAACATCCGCGGCATGGCGACGGAAGAGATCGTCCGCCAGCGCATCGCCCATGTGCCGGAGGGGCGGGGCACCTTCACCACGCTCACCGTCGACGAGAACCTCCGCATCGCCGCCTACACCCGAAAGGACAAGCAGGCGGTCAAGGATGAGCTGGAGCGCGTGTTCACGTACTTCCCGCGCTTGAAGGAACGCATCCAGCAGCAGGCCGGTACGCTGTCGGGCGGCGAGCAGCAGATGCTGGCCATCGCCCGGGCGCTGATGCTGAGCCCGCGCCTGATGCTGCTCGACGAACCCTCGTTCGGCCTGGCACCGCTCATCGTACTGGAGATCTTCCGCATCCTGCGTCGCATCAACGAGGAGGAGAAGGTGAGCATCCTGCTGGTCGAGCAGAATGCGGCCCTCGCGCTCGAACTCGCCACCCACGCCTACGTGCTCGAAACCGGCAAGGTCGTCATGTCGGGTCCCTCGGACGTCGTGAAGAACGACGAGAACGTCCGCAAATCCTACCTCGGCTATTGAGGCAGACGTAAATGGAACAGTTTCTTCAGCAGATCGCCTCGGGCCTCGCTAACGGCGCCATCTATGCCTGTGTGGCCCTTGCGCTGGTCATGATCTACGTGTCGACCGACCACATCAATTTCGCCCAGGGCGAAATGGCGATGTTCAGCGCCTACATCTCCTGGCAGCTCATGACCTGGGGCATGAGCTTCTGGGTCGCCTTCGTGCTCACCGTGCTGATCTCCTTCGCCATGGGGGTGCTGATCGAGCGGCTCATATTGAGGCCGCTGCACAACGCCCCGGTCCTGTCGATCATCGTGGTGTTCATCGGCCTGCTGGCGATCTTCAATTCGATGGCCGGTGCCTTCTGGAGCTACCTGATCAAGGAGTTCCCGTCGCCCTTTCCCAAGAGCAGCTTCGGCATCGGGGGCGTGATCGGGCCTCATCAGCTCGGCGTCGTCGTGGTCACGCTGATCGTGCTCGGTCTCCTGTTCGTGTTCTTCCGTTACACGCCGCTTGGCCTCGCCATGCGTGCAGCAGCGCAAAACCCGCAGATGGCCAGGCTGGTCGGCGTTCGCGTCGACTGGATGCTGGCGCTGGGCTGGGGGCTCGCGGCCTCCGTCGGGGCGGTGGCCGGCATCATGGTCGCCCACATCGTCTACCTCGAGCCCAACATGATGGGCGGCATCCTGCTCTATGCCTTCGCGAGCGCCCTGGTCGGCGGCATCTCCAACCCGGCTGGCGCGGTGGCGGGCGGCTTCATCGTCGGCATCCTCGAGAACATGGTTGCCTATGCGGGCAACCAGATCGAGAAGGCGACCGGCGTCTACATCATCGGCAACGGCGAGAAGCTCACGGTGGCGCTCATCATCGTGATCTTCGTGCTGACGGTTAAGCCCGCGGGCCTGTTCGGCCGCGTCGTCGTGAAGAGGGTCTGACATGGCCGGGTCCAGGAAATGGGTGCTGGGACTGATCGCGCTGGCTTTCATCGTGCCGCTGCTGCGGCCGGTGTTTCCCGACGTGGTCTCGGACTACCGGCTGTTCCTCGTCAGCACGATGATCATCGCCGCGATCGCCGTGCTCGGGCTGAACCTGCTGACGGGTTTCAACGGCCAGTTCTCGCTGGGTCACGGTGCCTTCTACGCGGTCGGCGCCTATACGGCGGCGATCCTGATGGACAAGATGAACGTGCCCTACTGGGCGACCATCCCGGCGGCGGCCATCGTCTGTTTCATCGTCGGCTATCTGTTCGGGCTGCCAGCATTGAAGCTGGAAGGGCACTACCTCGCGCTCGCGACGTTCGCGCTTGCGCTCGCCGTGCCCCAGATCCTGAAATACAAATGGCTCGAAGGCCTCACCGGCGGCGTGCAGGGCATCGTGCTGATGAAGCCCGAGGTGCCGTTCGGCCTGCCCTTGAGCGAAGACCAGTGGCTCTACTATTTCTGCCTTGTGGTCATGATCGTGCTGTTCTGGGGTGCGGCCAACATGCTGAACAGCCGCAGCGGCCGCGCCATGATGGCGATCCGCGACCAGTACATGGCGGCCGACACGATGGGCATAGACACTGCCCTCTACAAGACCGTCACCTTCGGCATCAGCGCGGCCTACACCGGCATCGCCGGCGCCCTCTCGGCCTGCGCGATCGCCTTCGTGGCCCCCGACAGCTTCGGCATCTTCCTGTCGATCAAATTCCTGATCGGCCTCGTCGTGGGCGGCATCGGCTCGCTGACGGGCTCGGTGCTCGGCGGCATCTTCTATGTGCTGGTCGACAACTCCGCGCAGTCGCTGACCCAGTTCATCCGCAACGACCTCGGCCTGCCGTTCGACCTTTCGGCCTACACCGTGTTCGGCGTGCTGCTGATCGCGATCATCTACCTGATGCCGATGGGCATCGCCGGCGGGCTCTTCATGGCCTACCGCAAGCTGCGGGGGGCGCGGGCATGACCCGGACCCTCTTCGTCGGAGAGTCGCCTGAAGGCGGCCTTCTTTCTGTCCGGATTGCAAAGGAAGCTCCGGCAGGCTTTTGTTACCAGGGAGGATAAATAGTGGCTACCAGCAGGCGCGGTTTTGTGGCGGGCGCTTCGGCTTTCGCAGTATTGGGTGCGAACTCTGCCTTCGCGCAGAAGAAGTACGACGACGGAGCGACGGACACCGAGATCAAGATCGGTCATACCGGCCCGTATAGCGGCCCGGCATCGTCCTACGGCCAGATCGGCAAGACGATCGAGGCGTTCTTCAAGTCGGTAAACGAAGCGGGCGGCGTCAACGGCCGCAAGATCAACTTCATCACCCGCGACGACGGCTACTCGCCGCCGAAGATGGTCGAACTGGTGCGCCAGCTCGTCGAGCAGGAAAAGGTCCTGTGCCTGTTCAACACGCTGGGCACGCCGACCAATACGGCGATCCATCGCTACATGAACCAGAAGAAGGTGCCGCAGCTCTACGTCGCCACCGGCGCGTCGAAGTGGGGCAAGCCCAAGGAATTCCCGTGGACGATGGGCTTCCAGCCCGACTACCACACCGAAGCCGTCATCTACGCCAAGCACATCCTGGCCAACGTCAAGGACGCCAAGATCGGCGTGCTGATG